>JAKMEV010000135.1:0-9111 GCA_022425785.1 Akkermansiaceae bacterium
TCGTCTCCCTCGATGAGGCCTTTGATCAATACGGGATCGAGAGGCTGGGGGAGTAGGCACGAAAAAAGCGGGTCGATTGACCCGCTTTTGCAGAAATTAGTGAAAACGCCAGATCCTAAATGAGGCCGGCCTTTTTGAGTGTCGCGTAGGCACCATTCTTGTTGATGGTTTTGAACGCTTTGGCGGAGGCCTTCACTTTGACGTGCTTGCCGAGCTCAGGCACCCAAACGCGCTTGGTCTGCAGGTTAGGAGACACCTTCCGTTTAACGGTTTTGGTGACGTGACGACCGATGCCGCCCTTTTTCTTTGCCAAACCGGAACGGTGAATTCTCCGTCCGACTCTTACTTTGGATCCGCGAATGCTACAAACTCTCGACATAGGTCTAAAAACTGGTTGGCGGGGAGAGATAGGGAGATCCGCGAAAGGGTCAAGAGGTTTCTTTGGACTTTCCTGCTTTTTCGACAGGTCAGACTGGCCATGCGAAGCTCGATATGATCATCTTTTGTCGTGCCGACGATCCTCGATTACCTCAAGCAACTCAAGCGCCAAGGCGTCGAGTATGTGGAGATTGATGACGAGGCCAGAGGGGTTCTCCGGGAACTCTATACCCGCGGAAGTGCCCGGAAACAGCCTGTTGTAGCCCCCGTTGCGCAAGCGATTCAGGCTGTTGGGACGACTTCGGCCGAGAAAATCGCCTCGCTTGCAACTCAGGCCGCAAATTGGTCTGCGGTGAAGGCTTTGGGCACCTTGCGGGATAAGATGGTCTTTTCCGTGGGAAATCCCGATGCCCGCCTGATGCTGGTGGGTGAGGCTCCCGGTTATCAAGAGGAACGGCAGGGACAGCCCTTTGTGGGCCCGGCGGGACAGAAACTCGATGCCATTCTCAAAGCGATGGGGCTCTCGCGGGAAGAGGTTTACCTTTCCAACGTTTGTAAATTTCGCCCGGCCATGAAAAATCAGACGACGGGAAACCGAAAACCCTCCTCAGAGGAGATGGCTGCAACGCTGCCTTTCCTCTGCGCGGAAATCGATGTGGTGCGGCCAGATGTCATCATCGCCTTCGGAGCAACGGCCTCCGAAGGTCTCCTCAAGCAAGGCCAGTCCGTGAGTAAATTGCGGGGTGAGTGGCGCCAGTTTCAAGGAATTCCACTCCGCGCGACCTTTCATCCTTCTTATCTCCTCCATCAACAGGAAGGGCTCAAGGAAAAGCGTCAGGTCTGGGAGGACATGCTCGCGGTGATGGAAAAGCTCAAGCTGCCCATCTCTGAGAAGCAACGTGGCTTTTTTAAGAAATAGTCAGTGCGTTCCGCGCAATCGATGATTTGATTTCGCCCATGAGCGAAGCCCATCCATTTTGCGCCGAAGAATTTCAGATCCGCTGGTCCACCCTGACTCCCGATCACGTCTCTGCCGACGTCACCCATGCCATCGAGCAGGGGAAGGCCAACATCAAAGCCATCAAGGCGGTTACCCCCGAAGAGGCCACTTTTGAAAACACCTTCGGGGCTCTCGAAAATGCCACCGAAGACCTCGACCGTTCCTGGGGTCGCGTCAATCATCTCGACTCGGTGGCCAACTCCGATGAACTCCGCGAGGCGCTCAATGAAATGCTTCCGGTGGTTTCGGAATTCTCCTCGTCGATCTCACTCGATAGCGATCTTTGGAAAGTGCTCAAGTCATTCGCCGGTTCCGCCTCCGGACTTTCTGAGATCCAACAACGCTTCCTAGAAGAAACTTGCGACGACTTTAAGTCCGCCGGAGCCGACCTCGATGGCGAGGCCAAGAAGCGTATGTTCGAACTCAATTCCGAACTCGCGCAAGTGACGCAGAAGTATGGCGAGAACGTGCTCGATTCAACCAATGCCTGGGAGCTTTTCGTGGAAGACGAAAGTCGTCTCGCCGGGCTTCCTGAGTCAGCCAAGGCCGGCGCAGCGGAAGATGCCAAAGCAAAAGGCAAGGAGGGCCAGTGGCGCTTCACCCAGCAGTTTCCCTCGATGTATCCTGTCATGCAATACGCCGAGGATGATTCGTTGCGGAAAGAAATCTGGAAAGGCGGCTGCACCATCGGTCACGGCGGCGAGCACGATAACTCGGACTTGGTCTGGGAGATTCTTCGTCTCCGTCAGGAGAAAGCTGAGCTTCTTGGTTTCGCAAACTTTGGTGATCTCACGCTGCAACGTCGCATGGCGAAGGATGGCAAGGGTGCGCTGGGCTTTACCGAAAACCTCCACGATAAAATCTTCGATTTGTTCAATGCCGAGCAAAAAGAACTGCAGGAATTCAAAGCGGAAAAGACCGGAGGCGAGCCCGGGCCGTTTCACCCCTGGGAAACCGCCTACTGGGCCGAGCGTTGCCGCAAGGAGCGGTTTGATTTCGACGACGAAGCACTCCGCCCTTACTTCCCGGTGGGGCAGGTCATGGATGGTCTCTTCTCGCTGACCTCGCGTCTCTTTGGCATTAAGATTACACCGTCCGATGCTGAAGCGTGGCATGAAGAGGTAAGCTTTTACGAAATTCACGACCGCGCTTCCGGCGATCACCTCGGCTCCTTCTATGCCGACTGGCATCCTCGCGAATCGAAACGCGGGGGCGCCTGGATGAATTATCTTGAAACCGGCCTGCCATCACCGCGCACTCCGCACCTTGGATTGATTTGCGGAAACATGAGCAAGCCAACCGGGGACAAGCCCGCGCTCCTGACTCACCGTGAAGTCGAAACGGTATTTCATGAATTCGGACACCTTCTGCATCACCTTCTTTCCGATGTCTCCATCAAGTCGCTCGCCGGCGTAAATGTGCCCTGGGACTTTGTTGAGCTACCCTCGCAGATTATGGAGAACTTCTGCTGGGATCGCGAGTCGCTCGACTTCTTTGCCAAGCACTACGAGACGGGCGAAACGATTCCCGACGAGCTTTTTGAAAAAATGGTCGCAGCGCGAAACTACATGTCTGCCACTGCGTTTATGCGTCAATTATCGCTCGGCAAACTCGATCTCGAGCTTCACCTCTATCCCGAAAAATACCGCGGGCGTGATTTGGATGAGGTCGATAAGGAAATTCTCGCTGGTTACAAAGCGAAACTCGCTACTCCGAGTCCCAGTTTCGCGCGGGCCTTTAACCATCTCTTCTCTTCACCCGTCGGCTACGCGGCGGGATACTACTCCTACAAGTGGGCCGAGGTTCTCGATGCCGACGCCTTCACCCGCTTCCGCGATGAAGGTGTCCTTAACACTGACACCGGCATGTCCTTCCGTGCCGAAGTCCTCTCCAAAGGGAACTCCCGGCCCGTCGACGAATCATACCGCGCCTTCATGGGGCGTGACCCGGAGCAAACCGCATTATTAGAGCGTTCGGGATTGGCATAGCAACAGAGTCGGACGGCAGCGCCCAAGTAGGGTGAGGCCTTCTTACTTGTAAGCCGCAGGGAGCTTGGGCTCGACGCCGAGTTTCTCGTAGTTGAATCCGCTGGCGAGGGGTTTGTATTCTCCAACGAACTCGACGCTGCGGTTGGCAGTAATTTGTTTTTCCATCTTCAAACCCCAGTAAGTAGCGTTGATGACGAGGCGGCGGAGGCCGGCGCTTTCGAGGTCTTTACCGCTGCCCATGGTGGTGTGGAAGACGCGGGCGTTTTTGCCAGTGGTGGTTTTCCAGTTCTTGAACCAGGCCACGGGAAGAGGTTCTTTTTTTGTGTTGGGCTTGTCTTCGTAGTTGCGTCCCATCAGGGGCTGCCCCCAAACCAAGGCGGTGCAGTCCCCGGGGAGGCTGGTGCCTTCCTTATAGGTTCGGTAGACATCGGACGGTCCCCAGATGTCAGTGACGCCAGTGGCGATGGGGTGGTCTTTTAGGGCTTCGACGATGGTTCCTCGGGTGGAGTCGGCGTGCCAGCGTCCGTGATGGCCCATGAAAGCGCCGCCGAGGAGGTCGCGGCCGAAGTTGATCTTCTTGCCGTCGATTTCATACGGAAGGTTTCCACGGAAGCCGTGGTTTGCGGTGCGGAGTGCGATAATGGGCTTTCCTGAGTCGAGATAGCTCACGATGAGCTTTTGTTGCTCCATCGGGAGAGTGAGGAGTCGGGTGATGATGATGAGAGCGTCTGCCTTTGCCAGATGCTCGAGGCCAGGGATGTTGTGCGATTTGAATTCCGCTTCTTTTCCCTTCTTGGGGTAGACCGGCATGGTGGGGTCGACTTCGCCTTTCTCATTCACTCCGAAGAGAACCGTGGTGTCGAAGCCGTGGTGCTTGCTGAGAATCTTCGCCATCATTGGCATTGACTGTTCGCTACGGTATTCCTGGTCTGCGGTAATCAGAACGATGTGTTTCCCTTTTCCCGGACCTTTTTCTCCGGAATAGGTGAGCCATTTGGGGCTTTCCGGGACGGGATGGGCCGAAGCCAGACCAAGGCAAAGTAGCGCTGGGAACAGGAGTGATGAAAATGTCATGGACGGAGCTTGGCGGATTTTTTACCCGTTGTGAACATGGATTGTTTGATAGCGGAAGAAAGTCATTTTAGGGAGCGTAGCGGGAGCATGTTTTTCAACCAATTGCGACGAGCCTCGATGATCATGGCTCTGCTTTCAGCCGGTGCAGCTGGCGGGACCACCAAGAACGTGATGGGGAAAGATCCCTTAAAACGTCCAAGTGACGCGGTTCAGCTTGTGGGGAATCAAGGACACGTGATGGTTCCCGAAGGGAAGGGTGATTCGAAGTGGGTCTTCAAGGATGGTGTCCTCACTGCCTCGCCGGTCTGGGACAGCGTGATCACGCCCGGTGTGTATTCAGATTTTTTGATGCACGTGGAGTTCAATGTGAACGACGTGCCTGATGCCAAGGACCCGGAGAAGAACGGGAACTCGGGAGTCTATATTCAGCAGCGCTATGAGCTTCAGATTCTCAATTCCCACGGAGTATCCGCCGGGGACTACAAGGCGAGCTATGCCGGGAGCCTCTACCGTCAGAAGAAGCCCGATAAGTTGGTTTCGAAGCCGGCGGGCGAGTGGCAGACTTACGATATTGTGTTTCGGGCGGCGCGATTTGAGGGCGATAAGAAAACCGAGAACGCGCGCATTTCGGTGAGGCACAACGGGGTGCTGATTCATGACGACTACGTCTTTAAGAATAAGACCGGGGCTGGAAAGAAAGAAGGGCCTGAAGCCTTGCCGATCAAATTACAAGGGCATCACAACCTGGTGAAATTTCGCAATGTTTGGATCCAGAGGTTGAAGTTGGAAGCGGCTGAAGAAAAAGCGGAAGCTCCGAAGAAAAAGAAGAAGGGCTACACGTATGTCATTCCGTTCGATAAAATCCCGCCGTCGCCGGCTTTGTCGCCGAAGGAGGGTTTGAAGAGTTTTGTTCTCCATGAGGACTTTGAGATGAGCACGGTGGCGCACGAGCCTGAGATTCAAAACCCGCTCGCTTTGCGCTTCGATGGCGATGGCCGGATGTGGGTGGTTGAAATGAGAGCCTACATGACCAATGCCAATGGCGAGGGTGAAGAGGAACCGATCGGGAGAATCTCCATTCACGAAGACAGCAATGGTGATGGCTTTTATGATAAGTCGAGTGTCTTTCTCGATGGTCTGAACCAGCCGCGTTCAATTGCACTCTATAAAAACGGCATTCTCTTTGGTGGGCATGAGAAATTGTTCTTCATTGAAAACAAGAATGGCAAGGCCGGCAGGATGACGGTCATTGATGAGAACTATACCCAGGGCGGCAATGTGGAACATCGCACCAATGCGCTGATGCGGGGCTTGGATAATTGGATCTACAATGTGAAATCAGACACGCGCTATCGGGAGGTCGACGGCAAATGGGTGAAGGAAAAAACAAAATTTCGAGGGCAATGGGGAATGTCGCAGGACAACTACGGTCGGCTTCATTACAATCAGAATTGGTTTGGTATTCAGGCCGACCATCTGATGCCGAATCTCTTGAGTCGAAATCCCAACTACTTGCTCGGTGGCAATGACAGCACGAGGATTTCCTTCCGCGATAAACTTTATCCTGCACGCATCACGCCCGGAGTGAACCGGGGAGGCGAAGGGGATATTGATGATAAGGGCTATCTCAAGGCCGCGACCGGAGCGTGTGGGCCGATGGTTTATCGGGGCGATCAATTCCCGCCGGAATTCAGAAATACGGCGCTCTTTTGTGAGCCTGCCGCCAACCTGGTCAGAATGATCCATGTCGGACGGAAGGACGGATTGCTCTCCGGTGAACATCTCATGGGCGAGCGTGAGTTTCTTGCGTCCAAGGACGAGCGCTTTCGTCCGGTTAATCTCTTCAATGCGCCGGACGGGACTTTGTATGTCGTCGATCTCTATCACGGGATCATTCAGCACAAACATTACCTGACGCGTTATTTGCGCGAGCACATCGAGCATCGAGATCTCGAAAGTCATCCCAAGCTGGGCCGGATTTATCGGGTGAAGCACAAGGGATCTCCCCGGGGGGCGCAACCAAAGTTGTTGGGGAGGAAGTCGGTGGGCTTGGTTCCTTTTCTTGCGCATGCCAATGGTTGGTGGCGGGACACCGCGCAGCAATTGATCATTGATCAAGGTGACCTTTCGGCGGTTCCTGCGCTCAATAAGTTAGCGAAGGATATCAGTGCGCCGCTCGGGCAAATTCATGCGCTTTGGACTTTGGAGGGGTTGGGGGCGCTGAATAGCGAGGCCGTTTCCGGGGCCTTGTTATCGATGGATCCATACGTGTTGGAATCGGCGATTCGTCTCAGCGAATTACTTCCTGACGCGGAGCCCTTGTTGCCAAAGTTCGTGGAATTGTCAAAACGACCGGACTTGGTTGTGCAACTTCAATTGGCAGCAAGTCTGGGGCGCATTCGTTCAGGAAAGTCGCTCGAATTATTGCGGGATGTTCTCGTAAAGAATATCAACCAGCCCTTTTTTCGCGAGGTCGCCATCAATGGCTTGGCGGGACGCGAAAAGGAATTTCAGGATTTGATTGGACGCGATTTTCCTGACGAGAAATTCCGTAGGTATTTGCTTCACTGTCTCACTCCAAAAACGACTGCGGCCGCCTTCAAAGCGCCGCGGGACAAAAATCATCTGGCTTCATTCAAGCGAGGCGAGAAATTCTACGTCGCCAATTGTATGGCCTGTCATGGGCCGGACGGGAACGGCCTCGAGTTGTTGGGGCCACCATTGGTGGGGGCCGAATGGGTGACGGGATCTCCCAAGAAACTTGCCGCAATTCTTCTGCAAGGGCTTATGGGGCCGATTAAGGTAAAGGGAGAAACCTATACTCCAGCCGCCGCGATGCCAGGCTTGAAGGCCGCTCCTGAGATTACCAATACTGACCTCGCGGATGCCGCCACCTTTGTTCGCTTTGCCTGGAATAATGGCAAGGGCGTCGTGAAGCCGGAGACGATCAGTGAGGTGCGCAAGGAATTGGGAGATCGAGAAACGACCTTTACTCCTGAAGAGTTGCTGAAGCGCTACCCGTGATCGGTGTGTTTATCGATTCCTAGTGAGAACTTTTTCGGGCGGAAGATCGCCCCAGAGAAAGGCAATTGGCCGGGGATAGGCTTGAGGGCAGCTCTTGGATGACACTGGGCTTGCGGGTTTCCTTCGCGCCGACTAAACCCTGTGCGTGGCCTTCACTGTTGATAAAGCCTTCGAGTTGATTTCTTCCGCGCATGAGCGGGAGCGCTTGGCGCATGCCTTTCTCATCACCGGACCCAAGGGGAGCGGGAAGTCGGAGCTGGCGGCGCGGATGGGGGATTTGCTCAATGGCAAGGGAGACGAGGGTGAGGATCTTTGGGGCGAGCCGGTGGAATCCACTGCGCCGTCGCTGGAGGAACTGGAAGGGGAATTTATCCGGGCGGTGCGTCCTCGCTCAAAGTCGCGTCGCATTGCCGTCGATGACATTCGCGCGCTTGAAAAAATGATGAATCAATCGTCGCCGGATGGGACGTGGAAAATCGGAGTGATTGTGGACGCCGATCGGATGAATGAATCATCGGAGAATGCTTTTTTGAAGACGCTTGAGGAGCCCCCCAGGGAAAGTCTTCTCCTTTTGTTGTCGAGTGAGCCGGAAAGGTTGCTTCCAACGATTTGGTCCCGTTGCGTGCATCTTCCGCTGGTGAGGCCTGCCGGTGCGGTCCGTTCAGAAGAGGTGGAGCAAATTATTCCGCTGCTCGATGAAGTGACGCGCGATGGCTTGGGAATGATGGAATCCGGATTGCGGGTAAAGTCGGGGCTGGAAGCGCTTCTGGCCGAGAGGAAGCAGGTCATTGAGAAGAAATACGCGGAGATTTTTAAGGAAGAGAAACTCAAGTATCAGAAGGTCGTGGAGGCCGACTGGATGAAGGATCGCGAGAAGGTCTACGAGGCCCAGTCCTCGGCAGATTACCTGGGCGAGCGGGCCCTGATGATCGAGACAATCCATGCCTGGGTGGGGGATTTGGTGCGTCAGAAGGCCGGAGGAGCCGGTTTGGAATTCCCGGAATATGCCGAAACAATGGCTCAAGCGGTCGCCGAGGAAGATTTAGACGTGCTATTGAGGCGCGTTGCGGCCATGGATGAGCTGCGCAGTCTCCTAGAGACAAACGTGGTGGAGGCTCTCGCGCTCGAGGTGTCCTTCATGAAAACATTTGGAAAGATAAGCTAATGAAGAGAGATAAATCTTTTGTCGATCACATCCGGGTTCATTGCCGCGCCGGTAACGGAGGGCATGGCGTGGTGAGTTTTCGGAAGGAAAAATTTGTACCTCGGGGTGGGCCCGATGGCGGTGATGGCGGCGATGGAGGGAAAGTCGTTCTCATTGTTGACGAGAACACCGATAACCTTCGTTCGTTTCATTACGATCCCAAGTTGCTGGCCGAAGACGGCGCGCACGGCCAGAGCTGGAAGCGGCATGGCAAGAACGGAAAGACCAAGATCGGACGTGTGCCTCCCGGAACGGTAATTTATAAAAGTCCGGCGACTGATGTTACCGAAGCGGTTGCGATGGAGCGGAGCGACGAAGGCGTCGAGTTGGAGCCCGTGATCGATTTGACTGAGCCGGGTCAGGAGTACGTCCTGCTCGAGCCCGGGCGAGGAGGTCGCGGGAATTTCCACTTTAGATCTGCAACTAATCAAGTTCCCCAGGAA
>JAKMEV010000138.1:0-7996 GCA_022425785.1 Akkermansiaceae bacterium
TTGCCGCCGCGTCTCGTGGTGAAGAAGAGCTGTCCTTCCTTAAGGTAGAAACTCCAACCGGACGAGGTACCGCCTTGCGCTGCGATGATTCCCTGAGCGGGGAGCTTTTCGAGTTGGGCGATGACAGAGAACGCGCGCTGCGCGACGTCGGGGGAAGTTTCCTGGGTGAAGGTGTCGCCGAGTTTGAGATGGAAGACTTTCTTCTGAGAAGCCGCAGTCTTTTTGTCCTTCTTTTTTCTCCAGGAATTGAAAGGGACGACGCCGCGTTCCTTGGCCCAGGTTTCGTATTGTTCGGCCATTTTCTGTGCGCGTTCGGGATGTTTTTTGGAAAGGTCGTGTTGCTCGGTGCGGTCGGTGGGGATGTTGTAAAGCTCCCAGGGACCGTTGACGCTTTTGGCGACCAGTTTCCATTCGCCATCGCGGACGGCGCGGTTCCCTTCGTGTTCGAAGTAGATCGGCTTGCCGCGTTCGAGTGCTTTTCCGGTGAAGGCAGGAACGAGGGAGACTCCTTCGACGGGGATTTTCCCATCGGGGTAGGAGGCCTTGCCGAGATCAAGGCAGGTTGCCATCAGGTCGATGAGGTGGCTTGGATCTTTGGTCCATTTGTTCTTCAGTGTGATTCCCTTTGGCCAATGCGCGACGAGCGGGGTGGCGATGCCGCCTTCGTGGACCCAGTGCTTGTATTCGCGGAAGGGCGTGTTGGAAACGTTGGCCCAGTTTTTCCCGTAGCCGATTTCGGTTTCGGGAGGTCCGGGCATGACGCCGTCACCCCGGCGGAGAGGATAGCCGTCGCGGGATTGGGGCGGGACCATGTTGGTTTGGAGCTCGTTCTTGCCCATGGGCTTGAGGGTGGGAGCGGATGGGCGTTCGAGGGGGCCGACGAGTTTGCCCCGACCGAAGCCCTCGGCGCAGCCGCCGTTGTCTTGCAGGAAGAGAATGAGGGTGTTGTCGAGTTGGCCGTTCTTTTCGAGAGTGGCGACAATGCGGCCGATGCCCTGGTCCATATTGTCGACCATGGCGGCGTAGACTTCCATGCAAGCGGATTCCCATTCCTTCAGTTTAACTTTATCCCAATCGCCGATGGGGCCGGGAATGGTCCAGTTGGGATCGATGAGGCCGAGGGCTTTCATTTTCTTGAGACGGGCCTCGTAGACGGGCTTGTAGCCGTCGTCATACTTGCCCTCATACTTGGCGATGTCTTCGGGAAGGGCGTGCATGGGCCAGTGCGCCGCAGTGTAGGCGACGTAGTGGAAGAAGGGCTTTCCAGGGTACTCCTTGAAGTGTGACTCAAGGTGCATCACGGTATTGTCGGAAATGGCGTCAGTGTAATACCAGGTGCCTTTCGGTTTGTATTCGGGGTCGTTCTCCGGAGTGATCTGGGTGTTGTCGCGAGTGAGGGAATTTGGGTCGAAGAGCGAGCCCGCGCCGTGAATGGTGCCGAAGAATTTGTCGAATCCGCGTTGGCGGGGCCAGTTGTTCTTGGGCGCGTCGTGAGCGATCTTGGGCGTGACGTGCCATTTGCCGGAGAGGTAAGTGCGGTACCCGGCGGGCTTGAGAGCCTCGGCAATGGTCACGCATTTCTGGTTGAGGAATCCCTGATATTGCGGGAGGCCGTAGTCGCCGGTCATATGTCCAATTCCGGCCTGGTGGGGGTAGAGCCCGGTGAGAAGAGAGGCGCGGGTGGGGCAGCAACGGCCGGTGTTGTAGAATTGCGTGAAGCGCAGGCCGTTGGCGGCGAGTTTGTCGAGATTAGGGGTTTTGATTTCCCCGCCGTAACATCCGATGTCGGAATAGCCCATGTCATCGGACATGATGATAATGATGTTTGGGCGGGATTCACCGCTGAGACTGAGCGCGGAAGCGCCGATGGCGAATAGGGAGAGGAGAGATAAGCGTGAGAGCATTTTTCTGATACGGATTGAGAAAGTCTTTTTCTCAGAAAATGTGCCTCATTGAAAGGGTCGACCTGGGCTTCAATTCAGATAAGCATAGCCCGCATTGAGGTAGGTGGCGTAACTGACCCAGAGGAGGTATGGCAAAAGGAGGAAGGCCGCCAGGGGAGAGGCGGTCTTAAATTCTTTGATGCATAGAATAATCGCGATCCAAAGCGCGATGATAACGATCAAGGCAGCTTCAGGGTTTTGGGCTCCGAAGAAAACCGGCGTCCAGAGTAGATTCAAGAAGAACTGGAAACAGAAGACGTAGGACAATGGGGTGAAACCCAGACTCTGTGGACTGCGGTGCCAGATCAGGGCGAAGCTGGCACCGATCATGGCGTAGAGAGTCGTCCAGACCGGGCCGAAGATCCAGTTTGGCGGAGTGCCGGGAGGACAAACGAGCGTAGAGTACCAAGAGGGGATTGCGCTGCTGGTCAAAAAGGCTCCCAGCCCGCCCAGGGCTTCCATGACGATAATGCAGAGAGCAATTTTGGCTAAGAGGGAGCGAATTAGCATAGCTGGGAATACTCCGATCTGGGCAAAACGTCGTGATTATTCTTTTCGAAGCGCAACTAGCTTTTTCATGCCCTTGAGGTTTTCTTCGGAGAGTTTGGTGTCGCCATTGGTGATGCCGCCACGAGCTTCGAAGACGAGCCATTTATCGTAGCCAATTTTATCGAGGCTACCGGCGAGTTTTGGGAGGTCGGTTTTACCTTTGCCGAAGTGGATGTTGCCTTCGGGCTTGAGATGGATTTCGCAGATCGCGTCGTTACCGAGTTTTTGGAGGGCGGTGTAAATGTCTTCGCCGCCCCGCATCATGTTGCCGGTGTCGTAATACATTTTGACGTTGGGGGGATTTTCGAGGCGCTTGAAGAGCTCGAGGACGCGGTCGTAGGTGATGGGAGATTCGATACCGAGAGTGACGCCGTGTTTCCTGGCGATGGGAAGAATTTCTTCGATAAATTTGGTCACACCAGCGATTTTCTCTTCGCCTTTTTGGAAATTGGAGGGGCCGAAGAAGGGAAAGAGGAGAACTTTGCAACCGAGGGCGTCGCAGGCTTCAATAGACTGCTTCATGATAGTAAGTCCCCTGTCGCGGTCGGGCCCGTCTTTCCAGACGTTGATGCGATTCATGCTGCCGGCGCAGAGAGAGATGATTTCGATCTCGTGTTTTTTCGAGGCTGCAAGGAATTCTTCCTGAAGGGATTGGATTGAGAGTGTGAGGACTCCGTTGGCGTCGAGTTTTCCGGTGTGAATTTGTACGCCCTGAAAGCCTGCTCTTTTGGTAAGCACGATGCTTTCGACGACGCAGCGGTTTCCGAAGGCCGTTTCCATGACGGCGAGTTTTTGTGCCGAGAGCGAAACCGTGGAAAGAATTGAGAGAGAGAAAAAGATGATGGGGCAAAACCGCATGGCGGTATTACGGGCAGAGTGGAGGGATTTTGACAGGAAATAGTTGTGAGTGCTCACTGATCAATCACGAGAATGGTGATCGTCTGTTTGGCTCCGGAATCGAAATTCAGAGTGACATCGACTTTGTCGCCAGCGGAGAGTTTTTCTTGTCGTCCTTGTAGGAGGAAAAATAACCAAGCCCAGGACCGGAGTCCTGGGCTTGGTGGGAATTTTGGGTTCGCTAGCTGGAATACCAGTGGGCGCGTTGACCGCCGCCACGTTTTAGTCGTTGAAGGTGAGGCCGCGGAATTCGTTGGCGGCGGCGGAGACGGCGCGCTCGATGGGGAGGCGCTCGGTGGAGGAGCCGGTCCAGAAGCCGTGGCCGCTGGTGTTGTCCAGGATGTATTGCGCGTCGGAAGGGGTTTCCATGGCGGCGCCGTGGGCGACGAGTAAAGTGTCAGGGCTGAGCTCGCGGCACTTCTGGTAAACTTTCTCGGTTTGCTCGGCGGTTTCTTCGATCGTCATGCCGTTGTCGTAGCCTTTGATGCCTCCCTTGGTTGTCCCGGCATGGTAGCAGAAGATGTGGGGTTTGGCCTGCTCGCAGATGGCGTAGGAATCTTCTTCGGTGAAGGCGAGTCCGACGGAGACCATATCCATTTCCTCTTTAGCGAGGATGAGCATGTCAATTTCGTTTTGCAGCGTGATGCCGGCGGAGGTCATGACTTTGAAGATCTCAGAGTCGTGGTCGATATAGGAGATGGAAGGTCCGATGTTGGACACGGACTGCACGCCCATATCTTTGCATTCCTGAAGGACCATTCGCATATCCTTAAGGGGATCGTTGGCATTGAGACAGGCACAGACGAAGGACTTGCCGTCGAGAGCGGGCATGATGTCCTCGCGGGTGTAGGTGAGGGTCTGCTTATTTGAGTCGAGGATGGGCCACATCATGGTCATGGTGCCCATGCCATTGGAGCGGAGACGCGCGCCCGAGAAGGTATTGATGCAATCGGAGCCTGCGGCTTCTTGAAGCTTGGCAACGAGTCCTGATCCCGCGGAGGAGATCATGATGGGGATACGGGCCTCGACCTTGGCTTGAAGGTTGGCGAGGATCTGCTGGGTGGTGATGCGTTTTGTGATCATAGGAATTGGCTGATTTGTTTGTTTAGTTCGATATGGTATGATTCAGGTTCGTTGTAGCGCGCAGGAAGGATAGCGCTTTTGACATTGGGAAGGACGCCGCTGATGGCATCGGCGACCTCCTGAGGATGGAGGTCGTCGCGCGGACTGGAAAGCACAAGTGAGGGCACAGCGATTTTTTTTAGGGAATCGAGCGAGTCGAAGGGGCTGGCGCTCCACATTTTTTCGAGGACCGCGATGTCGGGGCTGTCGAAGAGCGGGGCGATGGATGCGGCGACAGGCGGGTTGCGCCCGGCGAGAGCCCGGAAATCGGGATCATTGGCTCCCATTCCGGTGGTGACTCGGGCGACGAGTTCGAGGTGATCGGGGCGTGGTGAGTCGAGCCAGGAGGGCCGGAGGAGGATGAGCCTTTTCACGCGCTCGGGATAGCGGAGGGCAATATTCAGGCTGATGCCCGAGCCCATGGAAAGTCCCCCGAGATCGGTTTTGTCGATGCCCAGGTGATCCATGACTTCGATAACGAGGTCGGCGAAGAAATCGAAGGAAAAGAGGGCGGGATCGATGTCGGTCGAGTCGCCGTGGCCGGGCATGTTTGGCGTGATGAGCCAGCGTCCGGGGAGGTTGGTGAGCGCGGAGCTGATTTGCTTTTTGCCAGCACCGAGCCCGTGGATGAAGACGAGCGGAGTGCCGTCGGCCGATCCGAGAGTTTGATAGGTGATCATTTCAATCGGGGCGTGGGATTTCGAATTGATCACTGGTGCGGGTATACCAATCAGGCGACGCCATGCGGCCCAGAGGGTGAAATGCGTCTTGTTTTAGGTAGCCCTTCTCGTCGGTGAGTTCATCGCGAATATGGACAAAATGAACGACACCAATTACGAGGCGGTTGGAGCCGATTTCGATGGTGGAATGTTCGGTGCATTCGAACGCGACGGGTGCCTCAGCGATACGGGGGACGGCGATTTTTTCGCAAGGCAGGGTGGTGAGTGGGAGATTGTCTAATTCACTTTCGCCGTGAGGCAGGGTGGCGGAGGTGGTGACCATGGCTTCGCCAAGTGGTTCGTCCACCATGTGAACGACGAATTCGCCAGATTCGCGGATGTTCCGCGCGGTATCTTTTGGAGTGTGGCGGTCTTTGTTTCCCGGCGCGAAGGCGACGATGGGCGGGTTGGAGCCGAAGACGTTGAAAAAGGAAAAGGGGGCGGCGTTGAGTTTTCCCTCGGAGTCCTGCGTGGTGATCCAGGCGATGGGGCGTGGCGTGACGAAGGAGGCGAGGATGCGATATCGCTCGGAGGGCTTGAGGGCGAGGAGATCGAAGGTCATGACTCGATCACTCGGTTGGGTTGGACTGCAGGGCCAGGTATTCCTCGATGGCACGGGTGGGATCATCGGCACGCATGAGGGTTTCGCCGATGAGGATGGCAGAGGCTCCGGCGTCGAGGGCGCGTTGCGCGTCGGCGGGACTTTTTAAGCCGGACTCGGAAACGAGGAGGACATCGTCGGGGACTTCATCGGCAAGTTGCTCGGTGGCGATGAGGTCGGTCGTCATGGTCTTGAGATTCCGGTTGTTGATGCCGATGAGGTCGGCATCCAGATCGAGGGCGCGTTCCATTTCCGGGAGGTCGTGGACTTCGACGAGGACGTCGAGTTGGACATCGCGGGCGGCGTCGTAGAGCTTGCGGAGTTCTTCGTCACTGAGGGCGGCTACGATGAGGAGGACGGCGTCGGCTCCGGAGACGCTGGCTTCATAAATCTGGCATTCGTGGACGGTGAAGTCTTTTCGTAGTAGCGGGATGGGCGAGATTTTAGAAACGTCCATGAGGTGGGAGAGGTGCCCCTGAAAGTATTTTTCGTCGGTGAGAATCGACATGCAGGACGCGCCGCCGTCGATGTAGCGCTTGGCCTGACGGACAGGATCGAAGTTGGGATCGATGATACCGGCTGAAGGGGAGGCTTTTTTGACCTCGGCGATGACTCCTAGTTTCTCGGGGCCACGATCGAGGGCAGCGCGGAAGCCGCCAAAGTCGTTTCTCATCAAAGCGGAGGCCCGGAGTTTCCCGGTGAGGGGAATGAGGGGTTCGATCTCCTGTTTCTTGTAGGCGATGATTTCGTCCAGCTTGTTCATAGGTGACGGGGGTGCAATACGGTATGATCGGGAAAAAGAAAGCGCGATTCCGGTGATTAGCGTCGCTTTCCCGATAATTCCGCGCTTGTGCAGTGCCGTCTGGCACCGGAAAGTCGCTCGTCCCATGAAATTTGCCCTCGCCATTTTCTTTTGCCTCAGCGGCTTGTTGTGGGGGCAGGACAGTCCACTGACGGGGCAGAGGGCATCGACCCAGAATGAGGAGTTGGTGGTGCACAGAGGAAGTTCCAAATTGCGTGCGGTGATTGTGCAGGAAGGGGAGGACCTTTTGAGATCGATGGCGACGATTGCCGGGGAGCCCAAGGGGAAGCCTTATCCGGTGGTGCTTGAGATTCATCCTGCCAAAGAGGAGGCACCCTCTCGGATCGTGAGAAGTTTCCGGACTCTGCCGGAGAATGAGAACCGCTATCGCTTGCAGGTTGATTTGCGATTGGGAGCGGGGGAGTCGTTTGATCAGGAAAATCTACGCTTGGTTCTCCTGGAGATGTTTATCATCGAGCGGGGATTGAAAAGTCTGCCGGATGGCGAGAGGGCGACCCAGGTGGGAGTGCCGGCCTGGTTGCTTTACGGATTGATGGCTTCACTGGAATGGGATGATGGCAAAATGGACCGACGTGTTTATGGCTCTCTTCTCAAAAGCGGTGGTTGGATGGAGGTTGAGAAACTGGTAGATCAAAAAGAGGTTGAGAAGATGGACCGGCTGAGTCGCGATTTGTACCGGGCATCGACCTGTGCGCTCGTGAGAGCCTTTTTGAAACAACCGAAGGGGAAAGACGGAATGGCGCAATTGGTTTCGGTGGTCGGAACATTTGAGGGGGAGCAGATTTCCCTGATTCAGAATCATTTTTCGGAGGTGAATCTCAGTCGCAAGGGATTGGAGCGGATGTGGATGTTGCAGGTGGCGGCGATGGCGCAATCACGTCTGGCCAATGCCATGACGATTGCCGAGACAGAGGCCCAATTAAAACGTGGACTTTATTTACTCATTCCCCGGGGGGGGAAAACAGAGAGATCGCCGGGGCTGGATGAATGGGCCGAGGTGCTGGATCTCGAAGATGAAGCCAGACTGGAAGCCGTGCGGGCTTCGTCGGATCAGTTGGTGCAGCTCAGCTATCGTTCCTTTCCAACCTATCGCCAGGTGATCGCGGGCTACTTGCAGCTTCTGGCCGAACTTGGAGCGGGTGAGGTAGAGGATGTCGATGAAACGCTTGCCTCGATGCAGACTTTTCGGGACGCGGAGTCAGAGCGTTACCAGCAATTGCTGGACTTGATGGACTGGTATCACCTCTCGACCGTGAAGAAGGAAAGCGGTGAATTTGACGAGTATTTGAAGCTCAAGAAGAGTCTGGAGGAGTCACCAAAAATCAAAGGAGACCCGATCCAC
>JAKMEV010000144.1:0-4420 GCA_022425785.1 Akkermansiaceae bacterium
GGCCCAATTCACCGCCCTGTTCGCGACCACTCCGGGCATCTCAATTGTCGAAGACACCATCTTCCCGCAGCGCTTTATGCATTGCGCCGAACTCAATCGCATGGGTGCGGATATTCAGGTCGATAATGGTCGCGCTATCATTCATGGTGTTACTGGTCTGAGTGCCGCCCCGGTGATGGCCTCCGATCTCCGCGCTTCAGCCGCCCTTGTTCTCGCAGCCTTGACTGCAAACGGTGTGACCGAAATCAATCGCCTCTACCACATCGATCGCGGCTATGAGATGATCGACGAAAAACTTCTTCAACTCGGCGCCAATGTTGAGCGTCAGCGTGGAAGCGCCTAACACTTTCAAGCAATGCCTGTCAGCCCATTCCAAGTCGCCATCGTCGGACGTCCCAACGTCGGGAAATCCGCGCTTTTCAACCGCCTTGTGGGACGTCGTATCGCCATCGTGCACGACATGCCCGGAGTCACGCGGGATCGTATTGCCGCGACTTGCACGGGCACTGAGTCTCCCTGTGAACTCATCGACACCGGTGGTATCGGGGCTTTCGATGACGACGGATTTGCCGATCAGGTCACCATCGAGGCTCGCATCGCGATGGACTCCGCTGACGCCATTATTTTCGTCGTTGACGCCCGCGCCGGGATCAACCCTATCGACGAGCAAGTTTCCAAACTCCTTCGAAAAGCCAGCTCAAAAATTATTCTCGTTCTTAACAAGGCGGACAGCGCGGACCACGACGACGCTGGAAGTGATTTCGCCCGCCTTGGATTTGGCACCGGAATCCCCACTTCAGCCGAACATGGTCGAGGCATGGATACTCTTCTGGAATCCATCGACGAAAACCTCTCCCAACTCGAAGCGCGGGAACTCGAAGAATCCGACGAAGATCTCTCCGATGGACTTAAGATCGCAGTCGTCGGAAAACCCAACGCCGGGAAATCATCTCTCATCAACGCAATCCTCAAAGACGAGCGAACCATGGTTTCCAATGTCGCCGGAACAACCCGCGACGCCGTTGACATTCCTTACGTTTGGGAAGGCGAAAAACATAACCTCATCGACACCGCGGGACTCCGGAAACGCTCAAGCATGGCCGATTCAGTGGAAGTCTTTTCCGCGATGCGCAGTGAGCGATCAATTCGTCGCGCTGACATTTGCCTCTTGGTTGTTGATCTTGCCGAAGGCGTCGCCGCGCAGGATCGTAAGATCGCCCGGATGATTCAGGAGGAAAAGAAGCCCTGCCTGATCATCGCCAACAAGTTCGATCTCTATCATCCAGATGCCTCCAAATCAGCCCGTATTGAGAATGCCGAAGAGCATATCCGCAACGAGCTCTTCTTCCTGAAATACGCTCCCTTTGTCTGTGTATCGGCCATGAAAGGTCACGCTATTCAGCATATTTTCAGAACAATCACCCGCATTCGCGATAATGCCCAGGAGGTCATTGGCACCGGCCAACTAAACCGCCTCCTCCAGGACGCCTTTATCAAAAACCCTCCACCCGAGCACAAACGCCACCGTAAGCGCCTCAAGCTCTTCTACGCCACCACCGCCGTCAACGATCGCTACCAGAGTATCCCTGTCCCGGAATACGTGCTTTTCGTAAACAACAAGCAACTCGTGGTGGAATCCTTCGCGAATTACCTGACCAACATTATTCAGGAAAAACACCCCACTGACGGACTCCCCATTCCTTTGTCCTTCCGTTCCCGCTCTCAAAAGGACAGGGTTTAGGAAACGCCATGCCGCTGCTCGACGTCCAGAATCTCACCACTCGTTTTCATACCCGAAACGGCATCGTTCACGCCGTTGAGGATGTTTCCTTCTCACTCGAAAAAGGCCAGTCTCTTGGAATCGTCGGCGAATCCGGCTCCGGAAAATCAGTCACCTGTTATTCTCTTCTCGGGCTCATCCCACAGCCTCCTGGAAAAATCCACTCGGGCAAAGCTCTCTTCGAGGGGACCGATCTTCTTCAAGCCAAGGACAAGGAACTCCGAAAGATTCGCGGAAAGAGAATATCGATGATCTTCCAGGATCCCATGACCTCGCTCAATCCCTACCTGAAGATCTCGAAGCAACTCACCGAACCACTCGAGATTCACGAGGGTATCAAAGGGAAGGAAGCTCTCCACAAAGCGATCGATGCGCTCGCTGAAGTTGGGATTCCCGAACCAGAAAAGCGCATTAAGTCCTATCCCCACGAATTCTCCGGCGGGATGCGCCAGCGCGTCATGATTGCGATGGCCCTCATCACTCGGCCGGAAATCCTCATTGCCGACGAACCGACTACCGCACTTGACGTGACGGTGCAAAAGCAAGTTCTCGATCTCATCAAAGACCGGCAGGAAAAACTTGGCACCGCCGTGATCCTTGTCACCCACGATCTCGCCGTCGTGTCGCAAAGCTGTGATCAGGTCAATGTCATGTATGCCGGACGCATCGTGGAATCCGCCGCCTCCGATGACCTCTTTGCCCGTCCCCGTCACGCCTACACGCGGGCGCTCCTGAAAAGCATTCCCTCAACGCACGAGAAAGGCGACAAGCTCTACACCATTCCGGGATTACCGCCCAATCTATCCGAGCCTCCCAAGTCCTGCTCCTTTCAAGAACGAAACACCTTGGGAGACGCCAGTCAGTGCCTCACTAATGAGGCTCCCCAACTTTACGAAGTCGCTCCAAAGCATCAGGTGCAGAATTGCCCGGGATGCCTCGCTTGATGGCTGGTTAAGCCTCACCGAAGAGACCGCCCACTTTGGGCATGTCGGATGCATTGCGGGCGACCTGGGACCGTAGAATTCGCCCATTTTTGACCAGGAAGGCCCCCGGCATTTGGAGGCCATCACCTCGGATCAAACCAACTCCGCATCCCCTGAAAAAGGCCACGGCACCTCGATACATTACTTGCGGACCGAAAAGGTCCCAAAAACCACCCTTTCCAAGACCAAAGGCCCGGTAAAGATCGCACCACGGATCGGCAATCCGAGCTACTCCCTCGTTTTTGACATAAGGGAGCTCGTCTCCTTCTTCGAGCATGTGAACCAAAACAAGCCGTGCCCCTTCTTCTTTCGATCGCGCATGCATCTCTTCGAGCCCTCGAAGGAATTGACGAGTAAAGGTGCAGCCGAAATGCCGGAGAAAGACGACAGCTAAAGTCCGCTCTCTCGAGGCCTCGACAAGCGATTCTCCGCTGGAGAGACGAAATGAGGTCATCGCTACCTCCTCACTTAAGGGCGTTCCGTTGACCGGTCTTCCGACGGCGAGTCGAACCACTCCCCAGAGAATCATCGCGAAGGGAACCAACCAGATCACGTCATTAAACAAGTTTATCCAACCCGCCTGCCAAGGAATGTCCCCTTGAAACGCCATGTAAAAAAAGCCAATTGGACCAAAAACCTTCCCCAAAAACCCAACCAGCACGATCGGCCAATGCTTGTAAGGAGCTCTCGAAGCGACAAGATAGCCTATTCCATAGACCCCCACAATCATCCCGATACACTGCCAGAGAAATAAATACCGGGGCGCCTCCATCCCTGAAAGCCGAAACCACTCCCCCGGCCAGCCGATGACCCAAATTCCAAAGAGAATATTGTATACTCCCGCCAATTTCAGCACCGGGCCCATCCAATCTGGGGCTTGGCAGCTTCTTCCGGAGCATTCGATCGTCATGCGTGAGCTTACGCCTCATTCCAAATCCCGCAAGATACCTTAAATACTTATTTTTCGAGACTTGCGGGAGCGGCCATCCTGACTTTCACTCCGGCAATGAGTCACGGCGTCACCATCGCAGGAACAGGAAGCTATCTCCCTGAGAAAATTCTCACCAATGACGAACTCTCCAAGTTTGTCGACACTTCCGACGAGTGGATCGTCACCCGCACCGGGATTAAGGCGCGACGCATTGCCGCTGACGACGAGCATACTTCCCACCTGGCCTCGAAGGCCGCCGAAAGAGCACTTGAGCAAGCCAACATCGCCGCTGAAGATGTCGAACTCATCATCGTGGCCACCATCACCCCTGATACCCTGACTCCAGCGACAGCCTGTTACGTCCAGCAACAACTTGGGTCCCACAAAGCCGTCGCCTTCGATGTCTCCGCAGCTTGCTCCGGATTTCTCTACGCCATGAAACTGGCCAAGAATCTCATTGAATCCGGATCCTTTAAGAACGCTCTCATCATCGGAGCTGAGAAACTTTCATCCTTCGTCAATTGGAAGGATCGTACCACCTGCGTTCTTTTTGGCGACGGAGCAGGCGCAGCGGTTCTCCGCGCTGCCGATGAAGGCGAAGGAAGCATCCTCGCCACCGATATTGGCACCGACGGAAAACAAACCCACCTTCTCAACATCCCCGGCGGAGGTTCCGCATGCCCCATCACGATCGATAATGCCGGTGAGCGTCTCGCTACTCTGGCC
>JAKMEV010000159.1:0-2651 GCA_022425785.1 Akkermansiaceae bacterium
AAGTCAGGCCATTTCCTATGCCGGAGCTCCGGGATATCAGATGGATGGGGAGGCCGTTCGCGGATACCGGAATCATTCCGGTGATACCATGACCTCGATCTTCCGTCGCGACGGAGCGCTTTTGCAAAACATCTATGGCATGTCCTACGATGGCGAGAATGTTGCGCCGACGACAGTTGATCCGGTTCTTCCAACGATTGGAGCGCGTCGTGCGGCGATTGCTGCTGGTGAGAACCCGATTGACGAAGGGTTCGACGGACAGATCAATGAACTGCTCGTATTTCCCTCGGCTCTTCCCGAGCAGAAGTTACGCGATGTGCATGACTATTTGAATTCGAAGTGGGGCGATGCCGTGATTTGGGATCTCAGCACCGAGCTCAAGAGCGTGGTTCTCTCCGGTGGCTCGAGTTCGGAACCTCAGATTATTCGTGGCGGCCATGGCGACGATGTTCTCGGTGGTGGCTCGGCTGACGATACGATTTCCGGTGGACCGGGAGCGGATGTTCTGAGCGGTGGCGCAGGAACGGACCGGTTTGTTTTCGGTGGTATTGATACCGGAGCGGACACCATTCTCGATTTTGATGTCTCTCTTGATGTGGTCGATCTTTCGGCGCTCTTTTGGGGACAATCAGGAGATGCCCGCGACTTTTTGTCGATTCGCCTCGATACTGATTTTTCAACGGAGGTTCCGACCCTTAACAGTGTTTTGCTGGTGCAGCGTTCCGAAGGGGATGTGCAGGAGATCACCTTGAAGAATGTTGTCATTGGACCCAATGAATTAGTTCAGATGGTCGTGGAAGGTCGCATCGATATGGGCGGCTTGAGTATTCCGTCTGAGGTGCAGTTGTCCCTGGCCTCTGGGGTGCAGGGGAATTCCTTTGATGAACCTTTCACGGTGGTGCTGACCCGAAATGGCGATGGCTCGGCGGGAGCGATTGATATTCCAATTGGATTTTTTGAAGAGTCACTTGGCGGTCGTTTTGTCATCGATGAAGCCACTGCCAATGAGAAGAAGCGTTCGGTGGTTCATTTCGCGAGAGATGAAACCGAGAAGGCTCTGACGGTGCGTCCTGTGCCTGATTTGGAAACCACCGGGACATCTGAGCTCGAGGTTGCTGTGCTACCTCACCATAAATATACCGTCTCCGGTTCTTCCGTGAATCGTGTCATCAATGATCAATACAATGTTTGGTTGGAGGTTTTGCAGAGCAATGCCGTGGCCGATCTCGGCCAACCGGCCCGCGTGCGGGTGTATCGTGATGGAGATGCCGTCGAGGCCTTGACGGTCCCTCTGGAGCTGAGCGGAACCGCTGAGTCCGGAGTGCACGTTGAGAGCGTGGGCAATTCCTTGACGATTCCAATCGGCCAGAGCTATGCAGAGCTTTTAGTGACCGCACGAGCTGACGGTTTGTCCGAAGGCGCTAAAGTGATGGTTCTTCGACTTGCTTCGGACGAGAGCTACCAGCTTGGGAATCCGAGTGAAGCGCTGCTTTATGTCGGAGCCACGGCGGAAGAAGCCAATAGTGCCGGATTTGACCGTTGGTTATCTGAATCGACGAGTGGCGCCATGACCAGCTTGGCTGATCTTGCAGGAAAGCCTCAGGAAGAGGTGAATCGATTCGTTCAGGCATACGCATATGGAGAAGGATCGGTCGAAGCATTTTCCTCACCGCAGATTTCCTTCCAGATTGTCGATGGAAAACCGGAGATCCTTGCTAATAGTGTTCTTCGATTTGCTGACGTGCGCTGGGGCGTGGAATCGGGTGACAAGCTGGGTGCGTGGCTTAATCAAAGCGCGAAGTTTGTCGGCACCGACGATGTCACGGGAACCAAGTTTGTTGGGGAGGCTCTCACTCCTGAAGAGAGAGCTGGATTCTATCGCCTGACGATGAGTATGGAGGCGGGCGTGTATACCAATGGTAATATTGCCGCCCTTGCCGGAACATCGGACTTCGGCACAAGTGGCAGTTCTAGCTGGAATGCTGATCAGGTCAGTGGAGATCTCACCAGTTCCGGTGGCGAAGCCGGGGAGGTGAGCCGCATTGTGGCCGAGTTGCCGTGCGAGGGAGATCTCAACTTTGATATGGAGATCGTCGATGGCGACGGTTCGCTGGAATTCTATATCGACGGAGTGAAGCAAGCGGAGACGGACGGAGATCTGGTGAGCGTGCAACAGGAGTTGAGCGGCACAGGCTCTCATCTCTTGATGTGGCAGTTCACCAAAGGAACTGGGAATGCCGTGATTCGTAATCTTGGGAAATAATGCGAAGAGACGTGAACATGGCCTCATTGGCTGCCCTTCTGCTTTTGACCTCCTGCAAGGAGAGTCAGGATGAGGTGTCGGGCACTGTTTCCACGTCAGATGAATCTTGGTTGCTCCGAGTGGGATCGGAAGTGATCACCGAGGCTGACCTTGAGCATCATCTCAAAGAGAAATACGAAGGGCGCTCCGATGATGCGACCAGGGCGCAGGCGCTCGATGAACTCGCAAAGCAGGCGCAGTATGTGCAGGCTGCCCGGGATGCCGGGCTGGCGGATGATGCGATTGTTAGAGCGGAAGTTTCCCGGATATTGAAGAATCGTCTTAGGGAGCAAAAGTTGTTTCCGCAGGTGAAGGAGTTGTCTGTCGGGTCGGTTCCCGAAGCGGAATT
>JAKMEV010000166.1:0-4856 GCA_022425785.1 Akkermansiaceae bacterium
ATTCCGGAGGCAGCGAGCTTGTCAAGATTGGGGGTTTCGTAATACCTAGAGCCTTGGCAGCTCAAGTCGGCCCAGCCGAGGTCGTCGATGAGAAAGATGATGACGTTGGGTTTGGCGAAGGCATTGGTCGAGAAAAGGAAGAGGATGGATAAGAGCGTTTTCATGAATGAGGAGATAGATACGGGATGTTTTGGGACATATTCCGGCGTTCCTTGAAATAATCGAGTTAAATACAGCGTCTTTGAAGGATCATGAAGCATGGATTTTTATTGAGCGGCCTGGCGGTGATGCCGGTGTTTGGAGCCTTGGAGTTCAAGGATGAGAAGGGGAAACATCTTGATGTGATTTCGGATGGGAAGGTTCTCGTTCGCTACATGTATGAGCATGACACCGCCGACAAGACAACACATCACAATACCTACAAGCCGTATTTGCACGTTTTCGATAAGGAAGGTGAGAAGCCGATTACGAAAGGGCCGGGTGGACAGTTTACGCACCACCGCGGGATTTTCATCGGCTGGAGCAAGATCGGCTTCGACGGCAAAAAATACGACCGCTGGCACATGAAGGGCGGCGACATTGTTCATCAAAAATTCTCCAAGCAAGATGCCAAGGGTAATGCCGCCTCGTTCACTTCGGTAATTCATTGGATGGATGGCGATGGAAAGGCTTTCATCGAAGAGGAGCGCAGCTTTACCGTGACTGCGGGAGCGCATGGAGGACGGGCTCTCATTGATTTTCAATCCAAGCTCACGCCGGTGCGCGGAGATGTCCAGTTAAAGGGAGACCCCGAGCACGCTGGGATTCAGTATCGCCCCGCTAACGAGGTAGATAAGAAGCTCACCAAGTATGTCTTCCCTAAAGGTGTTGAAAAAGTGAAGGGCACCAAGGATATGCCATGGGCTGCTGAGAATTATACTCTCGCTGGAGAGCAATACGGGGTGGTTCATCTCAATTCGAAAAGTAATCCGAAAGGGACCGTTTACTCGGCCTACCGCGACTACGGACGCTTTGGAGCCTTCTTTGAAAAGGACGTCAAGCAAGGTGAGTCTCTGACCGTGAATTATGGATTCTTGATCGTTGATGGTGAACTACCTGGGCAGGATGATATTCAGAAAGTCTGGGAGGCTTGGGGCAAGTAAGACTTATCGCAAATATAATCGAGAGGGTCGCTCTGCGGAGTGGCCTTTTTTGTGCTCCATCTCTGTGCACCACACGATCGGTGTCGTAGGAATCGGTGTCACCTCACCCCCCGGTGAGCGTTGCATAAAAAAATCCCATCCTCGGAAGGGTGAGATTTTTGGAATTGGAAGAAGTGTGAGAGTCTAGCCTTCGGCTTTGGCCGCCTTGACGGCGCGCTTGCGCTCGTGGGGATCGAGGATGCGCTTGCGAAGGCGGAGGAAGTTTGGAGTGACTTCGACCAGCTCATCAGGAGCGATGTATTCGATGGCGCGTTCGAGGGAAAACTTGAGCGCAGGAGCGAGCTTCTGGGTGTTCTCTTTGGTCGCGGAGCGAATATTGTCGAGCTTCTTGGCTTTAACCGGATTGACGGGGAGGTCATCGGCGCGGGAGTTTTCGCCAATCACCATGCCGGTGTAAACTTCCTCGGTCGGGTTGACGAAGAGGGTTCCGCGTCCTTCGAGCGCGAGGAGGCTGTAGGCGGTGGCAGGGCCGGTGTCCATGGAGACAAGCGTACCGGCTTGCCGGGTGGAAATGGTTCCTGCCCATGGCTTATATTCATCGAAGAGGTGGGACATGATGCCGTGACCGGAGGTCAGATTGACCAGTTCAAATTCAAGACCAATGATTCCGCGAGTGGGAATGTTGGCGGTGATGAGGGTGCGGCCGGAGGCGTCGTTGGTCTCCATGTTCTCAAGAATGCCTTTGCGTTCGTTAAGAATCTTAAGAAGTGGGTTGGCATACTCGCTGGGCATCTCAAGGTAGAGGGTTTCCCAGGGCTCTAGGCGCTTGTCATTTTCGTCGCGCTTCACGATGACGGTCGGGCGGGAAACGAGAATTTCGAATCCTTCACGGCGCATTGTTTCCACGAGAACGGCGATCTGCATCGCGCCACGAGCGGAGACATTAAAGACACCGGCGAGTTCTGAATCTTCTACGTGAATCGAGACGTTGGACTTCTTTTCGCGAAGAAGACGGTCACGAATGACGCGGGATTGAACGTGCTTTCCGTCCTTTCCGGCGAAGGGGCCATCGTTAATGGAGAACTGCATCTGCACCGACGGTGGGTCGATGTTGACAGGAGGGAGCGGTTCGGTTTCTTCGTCTCCGGCGAGGGTTTCGCCAATGTCGGCGTCTTCGAAGCCCGCGATGCCAACGATGTTTCCAGCGACGCCGTCTTCAGTGTCCTGGATTCCGAGGTTGGTATATTCAAAAACCTTGCCAATTTTGGTGCGAATCTTGGTGCCGTCTTTCTTGAAGCGAAAAACTGTGTCGCCTTTCTTGATGGAACCGGAGAGGATTTTTCCGATGGCGATTCGACCGACGTAGTCATCCCAGTCGATGTTGGAAACGAGCATTTTGAAGGGAGCCTCGGCATCCACGATAGGAGCGGGGATGTGCTCGATGATGGCTTCAATGAGAGGGATACAGTCTCCCTCGGTCACGTCGTGTGAGGTGGAGAAGAATCCGTTTTTGGCAGACCCGTAAAGAGTAGGTGCATCGAATTGATCTTCGGTGGCATCGAGTTCAAGGAAAAGCTCAAGGACCTTGTCGTGCACTCCGAGTGGGTCTGAGTTAGGGCGGTCGATCTTGTTGACGACGATGATGGGCTTTAGGCCTTCTTGGAGGGCCTTACGCAAAACAAAGCGCGTCTGAGCTTGTGGCCCACCGAAGGCATCGACGACGAGAATGACTCCGTCGACCATTTTCATTACGCGTTCCACTTCGCCGCCGAAGTCGGCGTGTCCCGGAGTGTCGACGATGTTAATGATGTGATCTTTCCAGTGAACGGCAGTGTTCTTAGATTTGATGGTGATGCCTTTTTCCCGTTCCAGGTCCATGGAGTCCATGGCCCGCTCGGTGACAGCTTGGTTTTCACGGTAGGCGCCGCCAGCCTGAAGAAGCTGATCAACGAGGGTGGTTTTGCCATGGTCAACGTGGGCGATGATGGCGAGGTTTCTGAACTGGGACATGATACAGTTGGCTGGTTTTGCGCGGAGGCGCGAGCGGTCCTTGCCTCAGAATCCTGAGAATAGCAAGGAAAGCGTGCGATCCGGCGGAAATCGCTGACTAGAGTCGATTGGCGGCTTCTTTGACGATACGCTCAGTGGTTTCCCAGCTAATGCATTGATCCGTGATGGACTGCCCGTATTTGAGCTCATCGAGCGGTTGGGGAAATTTTTGGGCGCCGGCTTCGAGGTGGCTCTCGAGCATCGCCCCAATGATGGAGCGATCTCCTTCGGCGCGTTGCTTGACGATTTCCTCGAAAACGCCGGGCATTCTGGTGCAGTCCTTTCCGCAATTGGCGTGGGAGGCATCGACCATGATTCCGGGGGCTAGGTTGTGCTTCAGGAGAGTGTCACGGGTCTGCTTGATCGAGTCGGGATCGAAATTCGGCCCCTTGTCGCCGCCGCGGAGGATGAGGTGGCAGTGGGGGTTTCCGGCGGTCGAGACGGCGGAGGCCACGCCTTCCTGGGAAACGCCAAGGAAAGTTTGCGGGTTGGAGGCTGCTTTGATGGCATTGATGGCCGCGATGACGTCACCAGAGGTAGTGTTTTTGAAGCCAAGGGGCATGGAGAGGCCGGAGGCCATTTGGCGGTGGGTCTGGCTTTCCGAAGTGCGGGCTCCGATGGCGGACCAGGAAATGAGGTCGGAAATGTATTGTGGAGTAATAGGGTCCAGGAGTTCGGTGGCAGTGGGGAGGCCCAGACCTAGGATCTCAGTGAGGAACTCGCGGGCTTTTGCCAGTCCCTTGGGGATATTGTCCGATCCGTCGAGGTCGGGGTCCATGATAAGGCCCTTCCAGCCCACTGTGGTACGGGGTTTTTCGAAGTAAACCCGCATCACGACGAGGATCTTCTCTTTCACTTCTTCAGCCAATCCGGCGAGTTTTTCGGCGTAGGAACGGCAGGCATCTGTGTCGTGAATGGAGCAGGGGCCAACGATGAGAAGGAATCGTGAGTCTGGCACGAAGAGGGAGTCGCAGATGGCGGAGCGCGATTCGGAGACCAATTGGGCCTGATCTTGACTTCGGGCGACCTGGCTCATCAGGACGGCCGGCGAGGGCAGAGGGGTATTGTTGAGGACGTTGACGTCGGAGACCTTTTCCATAAAGAGGGGCTATCTAGGGTTTTCTATTTCAAGTTTCAAGCGTGGGTTGTTAGGACTTTCCCATGCAGAAAAAAGGCCTCGCTCTCCTCGAATCTCTCACGCAAGCCCACAGCGTCCCCGGATTTGAGGACGAAGTGCGGGAAATCTTCGTCAATGAACTCCGTGAATATGGCGATCTCGGAAGTGATAAAGTGGGCTCTGTTTATTGCCGCAAGGGTGATTCCGGACCTAAAATCATGGTCGAGGGCCACATGGACGAGGTGGGATTTCGTGTTCAAACGATCCTTCCAAATGGCTTTCTCAAGATGGTGCCGGTTGGAGGCTGGTGGGGGCATACTCTGCTATCCCAGCGAGTTGAGGTGAAAACTTCCTCCGGAGATAAGATCATGGGGACGATTTGTTCCCGCCCGCCGCATTTCCTTTCCGAGGCTGAGCGGAACAAGGTTATCGGGGTTCCAAATATGTTTGTCGATATCACTGCGCGCTCGCAAGCCGAGGCCGAGGAGTGGGGAGTTCGCTTGGGCGATCCAATTTGCCCGTGGAGCCCGTGGACGCCGATGCGGCAA
>JAKMEV010000182.1:0-6492 GCA_022425785.1 Akkermansiaceae bacterium
AAATAATCCTGCCACTCAAGTTGGTAGAGGAAGTCGAAGTTGTATTTTTGATCGCCAAAGAAAAGCCATGACTCCCCGCTCGCTTTGCGCTCGGATCGCTCTTCAACAAAGGCGCGGAACGGGGCGATCCCGGTGCCCGGGCCCACCATGATGATAGGCGTTGCGTCATCTTCGGGGAGGCGAAAGTTCTTATTGGCATGGACATAAACCTGCACTTTTTCGCCAATTGGCGCTTCATCGGCAAGGAAGGTGGAGGCAACTCCCTTACGACGCTTTCCGTGACCCTCGTAGCGAACCGCTGCCACGGTCAGATGAACCTCTCCAGGATGTGCCTTGGGGCTTGAGGCTATGGAGTAAAGTCGGGGTGGGAGCTTCCTCAGAACACTCACCAACTGCTGCGCGGTCAGACCCTCAATCGGAAAGGTCTTCAGAAGATCGACGATTTGACGTCCCCAAATCCAGGCGGAAAACTCGGCTTTCGACTCATCGGAAAGTAGTGTTTCCAGTTCCGCGTTTGGAGAAAGAGCAAGAAACTTTTTTACGACAGCCCGCGAAAGCCCCGTAATATCGAGCTTATTGCGAAGGGCGTCGCCCAATGAAGTTTTTCCAAATGCCTTATGCTCAACTTCCTCGGATTCTGAAAATCCGGTAATCTTCAGAATATCGCTGATGACATCCTCGGCATTCACAGGAATGACGGCCAAGGCATCGCCCACTTGATAATCCAAGCCTGATCCGTCGAGCGACAACTCCACGTGAATCGTCTCTTTGGCAGTCCCTTCGCCATTCAAGAGAACATTATCAAGCACTTCCGAGGGAAAGGGATTTTTCTTCCCATACTCCACTGCGGGAATCGCTGATGCTTGCGCAACCGCCACCGGTTCGCCACCCCCCAGTTCGGCTAAAACCCGATCCAACCAGACGGCGTAGGCCTCTTCAAAATCAACATCGCAATCCTCGCGAGAGGTGATCCTCTCTCCTCCCAACTTCTCCAGGCGTTCGTCGAAAACCTTGCCTATTTCGCAATATTTTTCGTAGCTGGTATCTCCCAGTGCACAGATTGAGAAACGCAGCCCCTTCATGTCCGGAGACTCCTTGACAAAGGCATTGTAGAAACTTTCCACCGCTTCGGGCGGCTCGCCATCTCCCCAGGTACTGATGATCACGGCGAGATTTTCGGACTTGGCAAGATCCGCCGGATTCAGATCGGCGAGATTTTTCAAGACCGCTTTAATTCCCTTCCCCTTGGCCGCTTTCACCGTGCGAGCAGCCAACTCCTCGCTATTTCCCGACTCGGTGCCGTATGCGACGGTGAGATTGACCGGACCGTTCGATGCAGGAGAACCAAGACCAGCGAGATACCCGCTCAACCACGACGATTGCTCGGGGGAAAGCCCTGAAACTAAGGCGGAAAGTGAGGCGCTCTGCTCTGGAGAAAATGGTGCGTGCGAAGGAATCATCGTATAAACCTTATAAAGTTAATCATCTTTGTCAGATTTTGCTGAGAGAAGATGCACTGGGCAAACGAAAGGTGCAACCTTTTTCGAGTGCCATCTCGCCAGAAAAGACATACCACTCTTTTTGTGCATCGCTGGTTTAGACTCCTCCTTTTTTTCCCCACTCTTCTTCTCCAGTCCTGCCTGATCGAGGGAGAGGAAGAAATCTGGATAAAGGCCGACGGAGCTGGTAAGATTCGGATTCAATACACACTCCCAACCCAAATGGTCAAAACGATGGGAAATCCCGAGGACTACATTCGCGCCATTCGGGAGATCGATGAGAGGGAAGACGGGGCAAGGGTCACGGCGCTTAGTTTCGAAGAAGTCGGCAAGCAATCTCTTTTTGGGGGGAGTTCGCGATTCATTTTGGAAGCCGAATTCGATGATGTCCTGCAGTTTTTCGAACTCGCCGAGAGAAATGAAGAGGGCTTTGTTTCCGAAACCGGAACCGATACCGACAAGCTCGAAACCATTGTGGGCGAGATTGATATGGAGATGGATTTCTTAAGCCCCCGGGTGGAGAGAACGATTTCCTTTGAAAAACTCCTACCAAAGACGGTTCACAAATTCCCCAATGCCCTCGGGCAATCCAGTTTCAGCTACATTTATCACCTCCCCTTCCCCATCGAAAAAACAAACGCACATGACATCAGCGAAGACCGGAAGACGGTGAAGTGGAAATTCCTTCTCAAAGAGCATGTCACCAAGCCGCTGGTGATGAAGCTGGAAACAAGCATCCCTCTCCCGTGGTGGTTCATCGCGATCATCACCATCCTTGCCTTGATTGTTATTCGGGTTCTCTACCGGGTGATTCGCAAAAAATAAAAAAGCAGCACCTCGATGAAGAGATGCTGCTTTGAAAAATTGCCGTCGTTGAATTAAGCGAAGATCGAAGTAATCGGCTTGCCGAGTTCTGCTTCGGCACCAGCCATCCTGAACGGGCGTCCACTTGGTGAACTAACGACCTGGGAATAATCAATCCCAAGAGCGTATCCAATCGTGGCATTGAAGTCCTGAACAGTGACCGCGTTTTCAGCAACACGATTACCGTTCTTGTCAGACTCACCGTATTTCTGACCTCCGGCGATTCCACCACCTGCCATAACCGTGGAGAAACATGCGGGGTGGTGGTCACGACCACTATTGTGCTCTTCCACGATACGTGGAGTCCGGCCAAATTCAGTTCCGATCACCACGAGAGTGCTCTCAAGAAGACCACGCTCATCAAGATCCTTCACCAATGTAGAGAAGCCCTTATCGAGAACTGAAGCACGTGATTCGACCGCATTAAAGTTGTCATAGTGGGTATCCCATCCACCGAGCGAGACTTCGACAAAGCGAACTCCCGACTCAACAAGACGACGGGCAAGCAAACAGCCCTGACCGAATCGATCGGAGCCATACTTGTTACGACCCTTGGAAGGCTCACGACTAATGTCAAAGGCCTTAAGATCGTCACTCTTCATCAACTTAACAGCTTCATCATACAAGCTGTCATAAGCTTTCACGTCAGGTGTCTTATACTTGTCACCAAAGCTCTTGTTCAAGGCATCAGCAATTGCGAGACGACGATTAAAATCTTCCTCGCTAACCGATCCGGCACGCGATGAGTTCTTAAGTCCTTCATCAGGGCGACCGAGGGGCACGCCACCGAACTCAGCCCCGAAGAACCCGGGCGAAGAAGCAGAAGGGCTGGTGCCGACGGTCACGAATCCAGGAAGCGTGGTGTTCTTGCGACCTTTCATTCGAACAACCCAAGCGCCAATCGCAGGGTGAACGATGGTTCCGCGAGGTGAGTAACTGCGGTGAAGAAGATACTGTCCCTGACTGTGGGCACCCTGCTTTGAGGTCATTGAGTTAATGACACAAATCTTGTCAGCAATCTTTGCAGATCCAGGAAGATACTGCGAAAGCTGCATATCCCCTGATGTTGCGATTGACTCAACAGGTCCCTGAACCTCCTTGTTCCCGGGCTTGGTATCCCAGGTATCAAGGTGACTCATACCACCTCCCATATTTAGGAAGATGACGTGTTCGGCAGTTCCACTGCCTTTACCTTTGCGGCGTTCTTGTGCTCCGAGGGATCCGGTAGCGAGACTTGCACCAAGCATGGGTGCGACGCTCACTCCAAGATAACTGCGAGCAGCATTGATCATGAACTGGCGGCGGCCAAGTTCGTCGGCTTTGAGAAATGATGCTTTATCCATTGTTCGAGTTGGTTGGGTTTTCGTTTTTTGTGGTGAGGTTTGCTACTGCACGAAGATGAATTCGTGAGTGGCGACAAGGGCGGAGACAAGATTCTGATAGCTCTCACGTGAACCATCAATGACGTCACGCATGAGCATGTTCATTTCGTCATCAGTTGGTGGTCGACTGAGGATCGCGTAGTAGATGTAGCGAACCTTGTCGGCATCGGTGGTCCCGGCTTCAAGCGCATTGTAAACGGCAGCGCCACGGTTACTGACCACCATCTTTTCGACGTGACCGTTCATCACTTCGAGAACCTGGGCCATGTTGGCTTCTCTGGTTTCATTACCGACCAACTGACGATCGGACTGACCATACTCGCGTAGTAAGTGGTTTGATGGCGCTGGTGAAGACAGTTCCGAGGCACGGGCAATCCCACGGGCAGGTCCCGGGCGGGACTTCTGGGCCATCATCATCATTTCAGTGCCCTTCCCGGAACTCTTGCTGCCGGAACTAAACTTATCGAGGAGGTTCTCCGCGTATGCGCGATACTCCTGAGGCGTCTTGAGAGCCATTACTTCGCGGGAAAGCTCGGCCATTGTTTTTTCGCCAACCATGACAGGTTTCCCCTTATAATAAATGTGGTCGCTGTATTTACGCTTGGCAAGTTTGTCAGGAGACTCAGCAACCAAAGTCACCAAACTATCCCAAACCTGTTCCGCGCTCATTCGCTCAACCTGACGACCATTGAATGCCTGCGGCACACCAGCCTCGAAGGCCTGCGGGTTGGCTGAAAACTGGAAGGTCCTAGTCAGGAGCAAGACATTCTGGAAAGCCTTGAGGTCGTAATCGAGATCGACCATGAGGCGCATCAAGTAACGAACCAACCCGGGAGAAAGCGACTTCTCGGGAACTCTATACTCGTCAACTGGCGCCGTAATCGGACTACCCATGATGCGCTGCCACATCCGGTTAACGATTACGTAATCGAAATTCGGGTTATCTTTGGTCAACCAATCAGAGAAGGCATCACGTGACTCTCCAGAATTCTTGCGATCCGAGGAGCGGATCTTCTTTGCGAAGTGAGTTCTTCCTCCCACCCACTCACCGGGATCACCGTCTTTATACTGGTAATCGCTGGGAAGCTTAATACGTCCATCACCTCCACCACCAAGAGTGTTGTAGTGAATGTTATCACGCATCCAATACATTACGTTTCCAAGTGGAGAACGGCGAAAGTCTTCTTCGTTAACGTAGTTAACAGTCTCGCGCCAAATTCTGGAATTCATTTCACTCTGACCGTTTGTGAAGGCAGCGAGTTCGTAAAAATCCATCCGCTCCCACTTGTTTGTCGGGCTGTCGTGGCACTGGGCACACTCAAGACGCTCACCGGTAAAGATATGCATCGTCAGGGACATGTTGTCGAGCGGCATTCCCTTATCCCGAATGTAGTAACCCACGGCTCCATTGCCCTTTTCCCAGGCAATCCCTTTCGCTGAAACCAGTTTATGGGCAAACTCGTCCCAGGGCATGTTGTCCTGAATGGACTCCGTAATAAATCTCATATATGGGCTGGCATCGGACCCTTGACCATTATCAAAGCGTTCCTTGGCTCGGAGCAGATCCATAATATAGTTTTGCATATGGCTGCGATATCCGTCGCTCTGAAGAAGATAAGTCGTCATCATCTCGCGCTTGTTTGGATCATCAATCTCCAGGAAGTTGGATGCTTCCTTCAATGTTGGAATCCGTCCGGCTCCGATCAAAAAGCTTCGGCGGAGGAAAGTGGAGTCATCCACGACTTTGGGAACGGGCAGCTTCTTTCTTTTAAAGATTTCAGCGACAAATTTATCGACGTTATAAGCGGCCTTTTTCAAGGCTGCCGGACTTTTTTTGTCGCTCTGGGCTGCAAGCGGAGACAACAGGCCGCCGAGCAAGAGGGTGCAGAGGAGTTTACTCTTCATCATTAGGGATACGATTGGGTGTTCAATTCCGTTAAAGGAACATTGCTGAAAATATAGATATTTGACCCTCCCTGTCAAACCCAGAAGACATTTAAGGCCCCGAAAGCAGGAGAGTTTGGAAGTACCAAACCCACAATTCCCAGCCACCAAACACCCAAGTGAGAGCCGCCAGTGCGAGAAAAGGCCCATACGGCAAGGGCTTACCAAAACCCACACGAGAAACTACCGCAGCCAAGATGGCGTAGAGAGAACTGACAAAAATCGTGAAAAACACGGCCGGCCAGCCCAAAAATGCACCGATCATGCCCAAAAGATGAGGATCCCCCATACCCATGGCTTCCCTTGGAATGACTACTGAGGTCGCATTTCCCTCTAATGACTCCAATTTTTCAATGCTCCACCGCTTTTCGGCAATCATGAAACCATCCTCCTTCAAAACCCCCTTTGCCCCCTGAACACGCTCACCATCGACCTTAAACCCATGACCATGAATGATGAGTTCGTCCGAATCCCGAAAAAAGAGATCATCCCACGAATAAGCCTCTTCTCCCATCACCCAATGAAGTTGGGGGTTATCGCCCCGGCCCTCCTGCAATTTCCATGGTTGGGCCTCATCCAGAGTGACCGTTTTCCGACCCCAAACAAGTTTCCCCAACAGAACAACCACTAAGAGCGCCCCAAAGCCTGTGCCCCATCCTACCGCGGCCCACTTCAGTCCCTGCAATCCTGAATCAATCCGACTCTCATTAACCAAATCGAGAAGTTGAGGCTGAAACAAGCCCCCAACTAGCGCGATGACGCTCGCTCCGCTCGTCCAAGTGATGGGAATCACCTGATGCTCA
>JAKMEV010000191.1:0-7964 GCA_022425785.1 Akkermansiaceae bacterium
AACTGGACCGTGGCGCCAAGATACTTTCCTTTACGCTCATTTTTGATGACGTTTTCGAAGACCTGCCCCGAACTCAGGCTGTTGGTCTGGGAAAGGGTGCAGTTGGCAAATCGCTCGTAGTGTCCCAGGTCGAGATCGGTTTCCGCTCCGTCGTCGAGGACGTAGACCTCACCGTGCTGGTACGGCGACATCGTGCCGGGATCGACATTGAGATAAGGATCGAATTTCTGGAGGAGGACTTTCAGACCCCGGTGTTCAAGCAGAGTTCCGATTGAGGCAGCGGCGAGTCCTTTTCCGAGAGAGGAGACGACTCCTCCGGTGACGAAGATGTATTTCATTTTTGGGCAGCAGTGAGGAGAGATTCGATGAGTGGAATTTGATCAGGAGAGTCGAGGCCGATGGCTTCGTGCTCGGTGAGATGGATTTTGATGCGTGCTCCGTCTTCGAGCGCGCGAAGTTGTTCGAGGCCCTCGGCTTGCTCCAAGGGCGAGGGTGGAAGCGAGATGAATCGATTCAAAAAATCGACGCGGTAGCCATAGATGCCGAGGTGGCGATAGGTGGGGAGATCAGGAACGTCACCACGACGGAAGGGAATCGGTGAACGTGAAAAATAGAGGGCGTCGGATTGAGAGCTGAGGACGACTTTGACGATGTTGGGATCGGCGATTAGCTCGGGATCATCTACCGGGCTGGCGGCAGTTATCATGGGAAGGTCGTCATCGTCGCGGAGAGCGCGTGCGAGGGTGTTCACTAATTCAGCTTCGAGGAGGGGTTCGTCGCCCTGAATGTTAATAACATGAGTTGCTTCCTCACAGGCTGCAGCCGCTTCCGCGATGCGGTCGGTTCCCGAGGGATGATCGTCGCGAGTGTGAACGGCACGGGCCCCGATGCTTTCGCAAAGGTCTGAAATGCGTTTGTCGTCGGTGGTGATGACGAGTTCATCGAGTTCGGCGCACTGGGAAGCACGTTCAAAAACATGCTGTAGGAGGGGTTTTCCCAGAAGCGGATGCAGGGGCTTTCCGGGGAAGCGGGAGGAAGCCCAACGGGCTGGAATGATGCCAACGATTCGCGTATTTTTCGTAACTATAAAGTTCCTCCTTCGACGGTTTATGAAAACTAGGCACAGCGCATGCAGCTGCCAAGGCTAATTGAAGAATCGGGGTCGATTTTTTCGAATGAATTAATCCTATGTGCAAACGCGCTTGAGGTTTTCGCGCCGGTATCGCATGGGTAGCGCCAGTGAAAACTCCGTCTCATACTCCTTCATCCGATCCCGAGCTTTTGGAACGTCTTGCCGAGGAATACGGCACACCTTTCTGGATATGGGATGCTGATGTTCTCAGGGCCCGGATCAACGCCGTGGTATCGACGACTGACTCGCCGGGTGTGCAGGCTCGTTTTGCAATGAAAGCCTCACCGACCACCAAGGTACTCAAGGAAATGAAGGATGCCGGGGTTTGGATTGACTCGGTTTCCGGAAATGAAGTTTTGCGCGCGCGTCATGCGGGTTATTCCAATGGGAATACTCCTCCCGAGATTTGTTTCACTGCTGATGTCTTCCGCGACAATGCGCTCCAGACGGTTTTGGACGAAGGTGTTCTCCCCAATGTCGGTTCACCGGGAATGGTGGGAGATTTGCAAAAGGCGAAATACGCTGGTCCGATATCACTGCGGGTGAATCCCGGCTTTGGTCACGGTCACGTGAACGAATGTGATACCGGGGGGCCGAGCTCGAAGCATGGCGTTTGGATTACCGAAGCGAAGACCGTTCTCGATGCTGCTGAGGCAGCCGGGATGCAGGTGGTGATGCTCCACGCGCACATTGGAAGTGGACCAGAGTTTGATGAACTTCACGAGAATCTCTCGCGCCTGACTGATGAGTTCGCTGAAATCGTTCCTCTTTTCAAAGACCTCGAAGCAGTTTCGTTGGGTGGAGGAATTCCACACAACTACCGCGATCCCGACGCTGATATTCCAGTTGAGCGGCTTCGTGATTTATTTGCTTCTGCACAGAGAAAGCTCAGCGAAGTTGCCGGGAAAGAACTTCGCTTGGAGATTGAGCCCGGACGATTCTACGTAGCACCCGGAGCCTCCTTGGTGGCACGGGTGACCGATGTGAAATCAACCGAGACCAACGAAAAAGGACCTGGCGTGACCTTTGCAATGGTTGACGCGGGATTTGTCGATTTGGTGCGGCCTGCGATGTATGGTGCGTATCATCGCATTACACTGCCGGGTGTTAATGATCGTGACGATGTGCCTGTAGTAGTCGCGGGTCCGCTCTGTGAGAGTGGCGATATCTTTACTCGGGATGATTCTGAAATGCTTCAGCCTCGTGAATTACCTGAGCCAAAAACAGGCGACTTGATCGTTTTGCATGACGGAGGTGCCTACGGATACGCCATGGCGTCCAATTACAATTCGCTGGGGCGTGCGCCTCAATTGTGGAGAGAGAGCGACGGCACAATTACTCAGATTACGCGACGGGAGACCTTTGAGGATATTCTCCGTCTGGAAGAATAATCAGGCCTGTAGTTTTGCTTTCGTGAGTTCACTCTCGCGGAATTTGGTCGGAGAGCATCAGACGATCTTTGAGATTGAACGATTGAATTGTGAGAGCGACTGGAATCCCACTATGAAGGCGATGTCCGAAATACGGGCGTCTGCTTTGCTTGAGCCGCAGACATTGGTAGTAATGGAGATTCTGATTTCTTGCTCGTAAGCCAGGGCGACAGATCGGTGGGAGTGTTTCTTGGTGAGAGCCTCGCCAAAGTGCATGAAACGCCCACCACTCCAGGTTCCGTAGGCGATGGGGCCGTGGTAGGAATCGAGTTTTGTGGTTGTTCAAGGGTTTGCATGGCTCTATTTACAAAGCGCGTCAGGTTTACGCTCCGCAGATTCGACCGAAGACCGTGCATGATTTACTTCGAATCGCTTTTATCTTCGCCCAAATTGAGCTATGGCTTCAGCGAGATGACCAGCGAGGAGATTAATGATCAGGTGTATGCCATGGGCAAAAAAGCCCGCTCGGCCGCATTGGCCTTGGCCGTTCTCTCGGAGGAAGAGAAGAACGAGATCCTGCGCGCCATGGCCGGAGGAATTCGCGCTGCTGCGTCGGAGATTCTGGAAGCCAATGCCGAGGACATCGCTGCCGGGGAGGAGCGGGGACTGACCGGCGCGATGTTGGACCGGCTTCGTCTCGATGAAGCACGCCTCGAAGCAGTCGCCGCCGGAGTGGAGCAAGTCTCAACGCTTTCAGATCCCGTTGGAGAAGTTTTAGGGGAGTGGGATCGTCCCAATGGCATCCACATTCAGCAACTTCGCGTGCCCATTGGCGTGATCGGGATCATTTATGAAAGCCGTCCCAATGTGACGAGCGACGCAGCTGTTCTTTGTTTGAAATCCGGGAACGCCACCATCCTGCGCGGCGGCTCGGAGGCAATTCACTCCAACCGTGCTCTGGCTGCTGCCCTGCAACGCGGTGGAGAGAAGGCGGGGCTGCCCGAGGGTGCAATTCAGCTCATTCCTTTCACTGATCGCGAGAGCGTCGCGGTGATGGCCGGGATGGACAAGTATCTCGACCTCATCATTCCCCGTGGAGGAAAGGGGCTCATCGAAACAGTCGTTTCCCTGGCGCGTATGCCCGTCATCAAGCACTACGATGGCATCTGCCACGCCTATGTTCATTCCGAGGCCGATCAGGAAATGGCGGTGAATATTGTCGTCGATTCGAAGACGCAGAAACCCAGCGTGTGCAATGCGCTGGAAACACTTCTCGTGGATCAAGCGATTGCGGAGGAGTTTCTTCCCAAAGTCGCGGCAGCCCTGGCTGAGAAAAACGTCGAATTGCGGGGTGACGAGGCGACTTGTGCTGTGATCGATGCCAAAGCGGCCACCGAAGCGGACTGGGCCACCGAATACCTCGACTACATCCTCGCGGTGAAAATCGTTGATTCACTGGAGTCAGCGGTAGCTCACATCAACGAATACAGTTCCCAGCACACCGAGGTTATTGTGACAACCAACACTACTGCCGCTGAAAGGTTCATGTCTCAAATTGACTCAGCCTGCGTCTTTCATAACGTCTCGACCCGTTTCAGCGATGGGGAGGAATTCGGCTTCGGCGCGGAGATTGGGATCTCCACCGACAAGCTCCACGCCCGTGGTCCGATGGGCCTCCGCGAGTTGACTTCCTACCAATACCGCGTGCGCGGCGACGGCCAGCTGAAAGCCTAGCGGAAAATTCTTGCCAATTCTGTCATCTCTGGCAAAACGCGCCCGCTGCAAGGCAATGTGTCGGGGCGTAGCGCAGCTTGGTAGCGCGCTTCACTGGGGGTGAAGAGGTCGCAGGTTCGAATCCTGTCGCCCCGACCACTCAATAAAAGCCGCCCTTGGGTGGTTTTTTTATTGGGGTGACCGGATGAGAACGCAGTTCGAGCGCCGCTGTCGAGCGAGCGTAGCAAGTGAGGCCGTTGGGCTGTGCCGGAGGCACCAAAATAGCCCAGCCTCTGGCAAAGCCGAGGCAATCCTGTCGCCCCGACCACTCAATAAAAGCCGCCCTCGGGTGGCTTGATTGCTGGAGGGAAAAAGAAATTACTTTTTCTTAGTCGGCTGAACATTCAGTGCTTTCTGGAACCAGCCGGTGGTGGCTTCCTCATCGGAACCTGTTTTGAGTGTCAGCACACCGGTGGTCCTAGGCCCTTCTTTTTGACTCTTCTCAGTGAGCGCGACTATTTCGCGTGGCTTGTTTTTGGCGCCACGGTGGGGGTGGTCGCCGATGTAGCCTCCACTATATTCTACGTCGAATTCGTGGAGTTTTAAAGTCATCTCGCCTGGTTTTACGATGCCGCTGAGGTAGTTGAGGTCGGTTTGGGTTCCCCAGAGGGCGCCGTGGACGATCTGCCAGATCCCGTCGTGTTTCTTTACCGTGATACGGTGGTGCTCGCCGCAGAAGTAGGCGTCGACCTTGTGCTTCACCATGAGTTTCCAAAGCGCAGACTTGGTGCCGTCTTTGAGCATGCTGGCGCTGGAGTTCTTGCTTTTTACAGGCCCGACGATGGGGAGGTGACCTTGCACGATGACGAACTCGGCGTCTTTATGATCGACGAGCGTCTTCTTCATCCAGCTCAATTGCTTTGGTCCGACGGTATAAGCGAACCTCTTGCCGGCATCCTCGAAGGTATCGAGGGTGATGATGAGTAGGTTATCTTGTCGCACGAAGAAGGCGCGGCCGAGGTGGTTCTCAGGGCCATTTTTGGGCATGCCCATGAGTTCGGTGAATTGTTTCCCGAAGGCGCGGGCGATGTCGCCCTTTTTGAGCCCGCCATCGTCACCATATTCGTGGTCTCCGGGGGCGACGTAGACTTTGAGGTCGTGGTCAGCATAGCGCTTGTTGAAGCCGGTCCAGTATTCTTCGGTTTTCTTTTTTACCTGTTCGGCATTGTCCCACCAACGGGCGTCCATGATGTCCCCGGCATTAAGATTGAAGTCGGGTCCTTCCTTTTTGAGGTGTTTAAAAAACCAATCGAGGGTGTCTTCCCATCCTGGTTGGGGATTACTGATGTTCCAATTAAAGATGTCCGGAACGCTGGTGAATCGAATTTCTGTTTTCTCTTCCTGGGCTTTAAGAGGAAGGCTGCAGAGGAAAGCGCAGAGGATTGAATTGAGTGGGAGGCGGGGTGTTTTGAATCTCATATGGGAATCCTATTTCGAGTAACCTTCCTCCGGCCACTCAAAACGGCCCATTTAATCTTCGAACTAAAGAAAATCAGTGGCCAAGAATCACTGAGTTGTTACTCTTCAGGGAGTGAAAGCAGAGGTTTTACCATTTCCCAGTCGCCGGAATTCGCCGATGATTGACCAGGTCGGTGTCGAGGAGCGTGCCAAGCGGTTCTGCACGCGAAGTATCAAGAAGGAGTCGAAGATGTCCGCCTTGAAGCTCGCGGTGACGATGTTGGATGTGACGACTTTGGAGGGTGCCGATTCAATCGGAAAGGTGCAGCAAATGTGTGCCAAAGCGATGCGGCCGCTTCCGGAAGATCCCAGTGTGGGACCAGCGGGGGCCGTTTGTGTTTATCCCAGGATGGTGAAGGTGGCCGCCAAAGCGGTTGAGGGATCGGGTGTGAATGTCGCCAGCGTAGCGACGGCCTTTCCGAGTGGACAGATGCGGTTGAAGGAACGCCTCGCTGAAGTGCGTTATGCGGTCGGACAGGGAGCGAATGAAATCGATATGGTAATTTCGCGTGGACAATTTTTGCAGGGAGAGTATCGGGCGATCTATGACGAGATTGCTTCTTGTAAGGAAGCTTGCGGAGAAGCTCATCTGAAAGTGATTCTCGAAACCGGGGAGTTGACGACTTACGACAACGTGCGCTACGCCAGCGATATCGCGATGGCAGCGGGTGCTGACTTCATCAAAACCTCCACCGGGAAAGTCCCTATTGCCGCGACCTTGCCGGTGACTTTGGTAATGTTGCAGGCAATTGAAGATTTCTACGGGGAAACGGGACGCATGGTGGGGATGAAACCGGCTGGAGGGATTAGTAATGCCAAGCTGGCGATTCAGTATCTCATTATGGTGAAAGAGGTCCTCGGTGAGAAATGGCTCAGCAACAAGTGGTTTCGATTCGGAGCGAGTTCGTTGACCAATGACCTTTTGATGCAAATCCGAAAACAAGAAACAGGCCGTTATCAGAGCGGTGATTACTTTACCAAAGACTGAGATCATGAATCCTCACGATTTTACAAGTGGCGACTACGCCCCGGCACCCGAGTCATCCGATCACATTTCCCTTAAGAAGAGTTACGACCTTTTCATCGGAGGAAAATGGGTCAAGGCAGCTTCGAAATTCGACACCATCAATCCCGCGACCGGCAAGGTGATTGCCGAAGTTTCATCGGCGGGGAAGAAAGAAGTCAATCAGGCGGTGAAAGCTGCCCGCAAAGCCTACGACGGAGAATGGTCGTCGATCTCCGGGGCAGAGCGTGGCAAGTACCTCTTTCGGATCGCTCGCTTGCTTCAGGAACGTGCCCGGGAGTTTTCCGTCATCGAATCAATGGATGGAGGAAAGCCAATTCGCGAGAGTCGCGATATCGATGTTCCTTTGGCCGCGGCACACTTTTTCTATCACGCCGGATGGGCGGACAAATTAGACTATGCCTTTCCGGGTAAGAAACCGAAGCCGTTGGGTGTGGTGGGGCAGGTCATTCCGTGGAATTTCCCGCTCTTGATGGCGGCCTGGAAAATCGCTCCGGCCTTGGCTTGTGGCAACACGGTGGTGTTGAAGCCCGCTGAGACCACGCCGCTCACCGCGCTGAAATTGGCGGAGTTGCTGGAGGATGCCGAACTTCCAGCAGGAGTGGTGAACATTATCAGCGGAGACGGTGAAACCGGACAAGCTTTGGTGGAGCATTCTGGCATCGATAAAGTTGCGTTTACTGGTTCGACCGCTGTTGGAAAGTCGATCCGTCGTGCGGTGGCGGGGACGGACAAACGATATACTCTCGAGTTGGGTGGAAAGGCGGCCAACATTATCTTTGAAGATGCTCCAATCAATGAGGCGGTTGAGGGGATCATCAATGGGATCTTTTTTAATCAAGGCCACGTCTGTTGTGCTGGTTCACGGCTGTTCGTCCAGGAGAGCATTGCCGATCAAGTGATTCGCAAGCTGAAGAAGCGAATCGGGACGCTCAAAGTTGGCGATCCGCTGGATAAGAATACTGACATTGGCGCGATTAATTCGGCTGAGCAGCTCGCGCGCATCAAGGCCTTGGTGAATGCCGGTGAGAAAGAAGGAGCCTGTATCTGGCAATCTGAAGGTCGCTTGCCGCGGAAAGGGAACTGGTTTAAGCCAACGCTCTTTACGGACTGCGCGCAGAGTCATCGTATTGTGCAGGAGGAAATCTTCGGTCCGGTACTCGCGATTCAAACTTTCAGGACGCCACAGGAAGCCATTGAGAAAGCG
>JAKMEV010000203.1:0-7022 GCA_022425785.1 Akkermansiaceae bacterium
AGCTTGTAGAGATTCTTGAGGAGTTTGCCAAACTGCTTGGCCGCGGCGCCTTTAAATCCCAGAGCGGCGGTCAGCTTACGAATTTCGTATGCCTGAAGTCCGGCGAGCGGATGAATGAGTTGCTTGATGATTTTCTCGGGAGTCTCTTCAGCGACGGCTTCGATATCCATGCCGCCTTCAGTCGAAACGACGATCACGGGGCGACTGGTGTCGCGGTCCATGAGAAGAGAGAGGTAATATTCGTGCTCAATGTCCACCGCGTCGGCAACCATGACCTTGCGAACAAGACGACCTTCTTCGCCAGTCTGTTTGGTGACGAGAGTCTGGCCAAGCATCTTGCCGGCGATCTCGCCGATGTCGGTGGCACTCTTGGTGAGATGCACTCCCCCTTCAAAGCCGTTCTTAAAAGTCCCTTTTCCGCGCCCTCCGGCGTGGACCTGGGCTTTCACGACCATGAGGTCGGAGCCAATTTCTTCTGCGATGGCTTGCGCCGCTTCAGCTGATTCAGCCATTTGGCCCCGTGGACTGGGAACTTCAAAACGGTCGAAAAGCTCTTTTGCTTGATACTCGTGAATATTCATTGCTGAAATCTGGGGCGAAGCTATCGCCCGCAATCCGCGGCGCAATGCTTAATTCACGCCAGTTGTGTGGCAGTTCTCCCGACTCCTCGATTACTACCCTGATCCGACCATGGCCGGAAACTGCGTTTCTCTCAATACCGGCCAAAATATTTCCTCAATCACCACCATCACATTTAAGGCAGGCTCGTCCGCCATGAATATGGGAGATCCGAAAAGCAATACCACGGCACCTCCACAAGGTCCGCCTCAAATCCAAAATCAACTGGGTCGGCACGATGAGAAACTGGGATGAATGCAATAGAGAGGTCAACTGGTCCAAGATTTAGCTCCTGATCCCAAAAAGAGCAGGCCCATCCGAGCCTGCTCCGTTAAATTTACAATAAATCAAACTGCCACTTGGTTCATAGTCGACATCAACTCTTGAACTGCCTCACCCACATCCTTGGTCCGGACGGTGCCGGAGATGGTATGTTTGGCGAGTTCTCCCATCAAATCCCCCTGATTAAACTGAATCCGTTACCCCTGGGGGGCATTCCTCTCCGTAATTGGCTAAATTCGAGCCGAATTGCCCCCCGTAGTTTACCGGTCTTTCTGCGATACCTCCCTTGCTTCTCGGGCCTTCCCCGTGTATTTCTTCGCGCCTTGGCGAAAACCCCGCCTCTAATTTCATGATTAAGTGGACCCTGCAGAAAATCGTTGGCTCTAAGAACCAACGCGAACTCAAGAAAATGCGCCCGGTTGTGGCCAAAATCAACGAGCTCGAGGAACAATATCAAAAAGAAAGTGTCGAGCAGCTCCTTGCTCGTGTCGAAGAATGGCAGAAGTATCTCCACCGCTTCCTTCCGCTGCAACTCCCCACCAAACGTGAGCTCGAACTCATGGACGAGGCCATCGTCGGCGAAATCGCCTCCGGCCTACTGAATCGCCTTGATTCCCTCCGCGAGGAATTCCCTCAGCTCCCAAGTGAAATTTCATCGCTCGACGACATCAGCGTCGCCAAGGCCGCCTTTGCTGAAATCGAAGACGACTTCCCGGTCCTTCGTGACAAATATCTCAATGAGATTCTCCCAGAAGCCTACGCCTGTGTTAAAAATGCCTCCCGTCGTCTCTGTGGGTCTGAGGTCGATGTTTGCGACGACAAAATGCCTTGGGAGATGGTCCACTTCGATGTTCAGCTCATCGGAGGCATCGCCCTTCACCGCGGCATGATTTCCGAAATGCAGACCGGTGAAGGTAAGACTCTCGTCGCGACTCTTCCCGTCTTCCTCAATGCCCTGACTGGCCTTGGCGTTCACGTCGTGACCGTCAACGACTACCTCGCCCGACGCGACTCCGAATGGATGGGGGCCGTCTTCAAATTCCTTGGCCTCTCGGTGGGATGCATCCAGAACCAACTCCCACCGCACATCCGCCGCGACCAATACACCTGCGACATCACTTACGGCACCAACGCAGAATTTGGATTCGACTACCTCCGCGACAATGGCATGGCCAGCTCCACAATGGATCAGGTCCAGCGCGGATACTACTTTGCCATTGTGGATGAAGTTGACTCCATCCTCATCGATGAAGCCCGCACCCCGCTCATCATTTCCGGTCCCGCTGTGGTATCCAACACCGAGGAATACAAGCGCTACCGCAGCATGATCGAGCAGTTGGTGAAAAAGCAAAATCACCTTTGCAACGAACTCGCCGCCGAAGCCAAAAAAGCGATGGATGAAGAGGACGAGGACACCGCCGGACGGGCGCTCTTCAAAATCAAGCTTGGCCAACCGCGCAACCGCCAGTTTATGCGCTTCATGGAGGATCCCGACACCCGTCGCCTTCTCGAAAAAACCGAACTCGCCTTCTACCAGGACACTCGTAAGAAAGACCTCTACGCCATCAAGGAGGAACTTCTCTTCACCATCGATGAGAAAGGCCACGACGCCGACCTCATGGAAAACGGCCGGGAATTCCTCTCACCCGACCAACCCGAAGCCTTCGTCATCCCCGACCTTGCCGAAGCCTTCGCCAACATCGACGCTGACCTCGAACTCAGCGACGAGGAGCGCATTACCAAGAAGGAAGAAATCCAAACCAGCATGGATGCCCAGGGCACCCGCGTGCATGCGATTTCCCAGCTTCTCAAGGCCTACTGCCTTTACGAGAAGGACAACGAATACGTCGTCAAAAACAACAAGGTCGTCATCGTTGACGAAAACACCGGTCGTGAAATGGCCGGACGTCGTTGGTCCGACGGCCTCCACCAAGCTGTCGAAGCCAAGGAAGGCGTAGAGATCGAGCGAGAGACCCAGACTTACGCAACCATCACGATTCAAAATTACTTCCGCCTCTACGAAAAACTCGGTGGCATGACCGGAACCGCGGAAACGGAAGCGGCGGAATTCCACGACATCTACGATCTCGACGTTCTCCCCATTCCGACGCACCGCGACAACCAGCGGGAGGATTCCAACGACCAGGTCTTCAAGACCCGCCGTGAAAAATTCAACGCTGTGGTCCACCGCATCGAGGAATGCCACAAAAAAGGCCAACCCGTCCTCGTGGGAACCGCCTCTGTCGAAGCATCGGAAACGCTCGCGCGCATGCTCAAACGCGCGAAGCTTCCCCACTCGGTCCTCAACGCCAAGTATCACCTTCAAGAAGCTGAAATCATCAAGAACGCCGGCCAACTCGGGTCCGTGACCGTCTCAACCAATATGGCAGGACGTGGAACCGATATTAAACTCGGCGAGGGCGTCTCCGATGCCGGCGGGCTTTTCGTCATCGGCACCGAACGCCACCAATCACGTCGGATTGATCGTCAGCTGCGCGGTCGTTGTTCCCGTCAGGGCGATCCCGGTGAATCCCAATTCTTTCTCTCCTTCGAAGACGACCTGATGCGTAACTTCGCCGCCGCCGACCGCATGACCAACATGATGGAACGCTTCGGCATGGAAGACGGCGAAGCTCTCGAGCATCGCTGGCTCAATCGCTCGGTCGAGACCGCCCAGAAGCGCGTGGAGCAACTTCACTACCGCCGTCGGAAATACGTCCTCGACTTCGATGACGTCATGAACCGCCAGCGTGAGGTTGTTTACGGATACCGCAACCAGGTTCTCAAATCCGAGGATCCCCGCGAGTTAATCATGGAAGTCATCGACCGAGTAGTCGAAGCCCAAGTCAGCCACTTCACGGAGGAACGTGACGACGGACAACCTGACTTCGTCGAAATGCTCCACTGGGCCAACATGACCTTCCCGCTCCACCTCACCATGGATTCGGCGCAATTCGAAACCCGAGACGTCGAAGGCAACATCACCTTCATCACCGAAAAGATTCACGAAGCCTACAAGCGCAAAGTTGATTCGGAAAATCCCGAGCACCTCGATAACCTAGAACGCCACATCATGCTCCACGCCATTGACCAAAAATGGCAGGAACACCTCTACGCGATGGACTCCCTCCGCGAAGGCGTCCAACTTCGCGCCCAGGGACAGAAGGATCCGCTTCAGGAATACAAAACCGAAGCCTACAAACTCTTCGTCACTCTGATGGACAGCATCGATGATGCGTCGACGCACAACATCTTCCGCTTCACCACCGTGCAACCCATGGACTCCGTCCTCGCCGATGCGCCCCAGCAAACCTCCGGCGGCACCGATAACAGCGTCTCCAACGACAACTTCGCCTCTTCGGGATCCGCAGGCTCCTCGGCCGGCGCACCCAACGAAAGCAAGCTCAAGCTCAACCTTCCCAAGCGCCGCCCCATCGCCAAGGTTGGTCGCAACGAACCCTGCAGCTGCGGATCAGGAAAAAAATACAAAGCCTGCTGCGGCCGCATGAGCGAATAACTCCTTCTAACCTCACACCAAGGATTTTTGCCAACTGCTCGGGAGAACTCTCGAGCGCCTTCCTTCTGAGTGCGCTCCCTCCGTTGATCCAATTTCCCACACAGGCCACCTTGAGAACAGTCTCTTTGGCACTCAGTCCGATCGGCCCCACAAAAAACAGCAAAGTGAGTATTCCCTGACGACCGAACCCAGCAAATTGCCTCATCATTCGAGCCACAGGTTGGAACAGCTCCATCCAGCGACAGGCACTCCCTACTTCCCGTAGCGATAGTGCCCAATGATCTTAAAGTCAAAGAGAGCTTCCTCCCAAACCGGACCTCGGCCGATATTGTGGACGATCCATTTCTCCGACTTCCGCGCTCCGGGGCCGGGAACGACAATCCCGGTGTGGGTCTGGCCATTCACGAGGCGCCAAGCCACCACATCACCCACGGAATAGTCTGATTCCTCGGTCGTCATGGCCAAAGCCTGACCATTTCTGCTGAAAAAGCGCTGAAGATTGGGAACGCGACGATGATCGATGTTGGTGTCCGGACCTTTGGCCTTCCAAAGTTGAGGATAAGCGCGGAAATTCGCCTTTAAGTCACTGTGCACCAGTTCCTGAAGGTCAATATCAAGCCCCCGGAAGCTCCGGATCACGACATCGGTGCACACTCCCTTCTCAGCGGGAACGTCACCATTGGGAAAATCGATCTTATAGTAGGCGGCATCGTAGGTCACCTTGGCCTGGGTCCGCTTGAGAGCGGCGGCGGCCAGACGAGAGCCAAAGTCGCCATCAGATTCCAAGAGCTCAATTGCTTCGAGGACATTGGCATCCGAAGTCAGTTCCTGTTGCGCTTTCAAGAACGGAATCAGCGGGCGAAGAAAAACCGCGCCGAGCGAAAGAGCGAATGCCACCAACACCCATCCTCCAAAAGAGCTTCGGCGTTTTTTCTTCACCGGTGCTGCGCCGATGTATTCAATGGGTATCATGTCGCTTAAAACCTATAAGATTTCTTAACTATTTTTCTACGGGTGGCTAGGGAATTCCTATCGTCAGTCTTGCTAAATCCATCTTTTTTCGTTTTTTGTGAATAAGTGAAGGCGGTAGAGATCATCAGCGCGGAAGTTTTACCTAAATTTAAAAAGTTAGAGACCTACCATCGCTCTCTTTCTTCCGACTGGTTTGGACAATCTTTCTCTCCACCCGTTCACTATCTCTTTGGAATGGATCGCGATTACCTGCACTTCTTCGCCTCGCGAAATTCACATGCAGTGATTCATCCCGAAAGTCGCCCCGGAGAATTTCAAGCCGAGCTTTGGAAGTATGACGTCGCCGAGTTTTTTCTCCGCGCACCCGACTCGAATCACTACCTCGAATTCAATCTCGCCCCGAACGGAGGATGGTGGTCCTGCCTGTTCAAAAAGACCCTTGTTCCGATGGAAGAAAACAACCCACCTCTCCCCGGCGTAATCGCCTTCGGAGAGGTCGCTCCTGATGGCTGGAACGCCCACGCCAAAATTCCCCTTTCCTTTCTTCGCGAACACCTCGACTTCGGTCCCGACAGCTTGCTCAATGCGACCTTCATTCTGAATTCGCCGGAGCAAATCTTCCTCACTGCAGGAGCTCCAGCCCCCGGAAAGCCTAACTTTCACCGCCCCGATGATTTTCCGGGAGTTCGCATACGCTCGGACGTGACTTTGTAAGCGACCTTCGCTACTTTACCCTTCATGTCGCACCCACTTTCCTCGTCAGATCAATCTCTCGCGCAGATTGACGGAGGAAATATCGCCATTTCCTCGCCGGATGCGATCGACGAAGCCTGCTTCAGCGTTCCTGCGGTCCGCGCTGTTCACAATGCCTATCCAAATGGCACCATCGTGGTCTTCGCTCCCGAAGACGTCGCTCCACTCTGGCGAAAAGTCGAGGAAGTCGACGAGGTAATCGCATACGATACCCACGCCTCGGCCCGAAACCTTGGTCAGATTATCAAAGATCTGGAAATTGAATTTACCAAGTCCATCGCCTGGGAAAACAATCCTGCGACAGGTGGATTTGCCCATGCGCTCATTCCAATCAGAATGGGCACTCCCAAAAAGGACCTCCTTCCCCACCTCACTCATCCGGTGGAAGTCGCACGTCCCATCGGCCCGATTGAACACCGCGTACGCCACTACCTCTTCTTCATGCAGAAGCTCGGCGCAATGCCCTTCGACAAGTCCAACTTCCTTCACCCCGAGCGACCGCTCGGTGGAGAAAAATTTCGCGTCGCCATCGTCCCTGGGTCGGATTTCGGAGACTCCACCGAATGGCCGCTCGCCAACTATGTCACGCTCACGAGAACGCTCATGAACTACGCCGACGTGACCATCATTCCTTCGCAAGACCGCCCCGGTCCCGCGATTGCTCTAGGTAAGGAAGTAGGCCGTCCTGAATTTGTTTTCCAAGGCGATAACGATGAAATCCTCGATCATCTCGCGACTTGTCATGGCCTGGTTGGCAACGACGGATCCATTCCCCACCTCGCCGCCTTTATGGGCACGAAGTCACTCGTTCTCTTCGGCCCCAACGAACCGCTGTGGAAACGCCCGCTTGGGAAGCAACACCAGTTCATCCGTCATCATG
>JAKMEV010000232.1:0-2554 GCA_022425785.1 Akkermansiaceae bacterium
GGAGCAGCGGACCCCACTCTGATTCGTCGTGATTTCAGGGTGCCTGCGAATTTTCTTTCCAGCAGCGCCTTGAACGGTACCGGCAGTGGAGGCGATGATCCATTCGCAACTCCGGAAGCTGGTTCCGGCAGCCTGATTGCTAAGCGCCTGAACGCTACTGAGAAACTGAAGTCCCTCGGATTGCCCTTTCCCGAAGGAGCCACCGCGAGTTTTAACGGAGGCGTTCTCTCGGTAAGCAATACCGCAGAGAATCTCGAGTATGTTGCCGAGATCGTAAATACCGTAGCCTCCCAAGAGCCTATTGGAGTGGTAATCAAGACCACCGTGATTGATATTTCCCAGACTGATTTTGAGGAGTTGGGATTTGACTCTATAATCAACGAAGTGAATGTCGGAAGCAACTACAAGCTTTCCGGAGGAACGACTGGATCGGGAACTGCCATTACTGATATGATTGGGGGTAACCCGACGAGTTCGGGCCTGAGAATCGGAGAACTTACCGGCGGGACTGACAGCTTGGATGCGATCATTAACCGGACAGCTCCGCCGACAGCATCCGGAGCTTTTTCCAGCAGTGGAGGGACAGGTTCATCGTCTGTTACTGCCCCAACAGGCGGAGGAGGGGGAACGACGCGGTCTCCTGGTGTGCTGAGCTTCAGAGCGCTGATCGATGAAAACGCGCATGAGTTACTCATGCGCGGATTTGATCAAAAAAAGGGGGCCGACGTCATGGTGCGTCCGGAGGTGATTACCCGTTCGGGGCAGAATGCTGAGATCGCTTCGATTCAGGAGTTCACCTATCCGACCGAATTCGAACCACCCGAAATTCCCAATTCCGTGGGATCCGGGCAAAGTGTTGTGACCCCCGCGACTCCGACTTCTTTTGAGGTGAAAAACTTAGGCGTGATGCTGGAGGTTCTTCCGGAGGTGAGTGCCGACCGTCAGTTTATCGAAGTGGCGGTCAAACCCACTATTCGCGAGTTTGAAGGATTTGTGAACTACGGAACACCGATCGTAGGGAGTTCCACATCGACCAGCTTTGATCTTGCGGGAGGCCTCTTGTCGCAAAGTGGGAATGTGGGCGTGTTGACGACCAACGACATTCTTGTTCCTATTTTCAAGGAAGTTACTACGAACACAAATGTAGTCGTTCAAAACGGACAGACAATTGTGATTGGTGGCATGCTGACCGAGTCACGCAAGAAGGTGGAAGACAGAGTGCCCATTCTCGGTGATATTCCATGGTTTGGTCGCTTTTTCCAAACCAATGCTTTGGAATCTGAATCGCGTCACGTGATCATCATGTTGAATGTCGAGTTGGTTGATGCTGCCGGTGAACCTTATCGAAATCGTTAATGAGCTCAGCCCTGCCTCCAAGGTCGAATCAGCCGAAGGCCGAATCTGCTAATTCTCCGGTGTCATCAGACGCTGAGAAAGACAGTTATACCCTTGATGAGATGATGAAAGCTCTCCGCGATGGAGAGCGGGAACGGGAGCCGACCAGCGAGGTGGTCACGCGGTCGGATGGGAGCGTTGTTCATCGGGTGAAGCGCCGCAAAAGACGGTCGGGTCAACCGGAAAAGACCAAGTCCGAAAGGACCATTCCCGAGAAGAAGAAAAAGCGTTTTCTTTTGAAGTTGGTGGTTTGTGTTTCCTTGTTTCTCTTCGTCGTGCTTGGAGCCCTTTTCACGATTGTTGGATATAACAGCAAAGCCTACCGGGGAAAAGTCGAAGAACGGGCCTCATCATGGACTGGGGCGGAGGTTGAATTGAAGGGACTCAAATTGATGCCGGGAAGTATTACCATGAGCGATGCGTCGTTTCAGTGGCCGGAGCAGTCGTTTGTTCAGGATTTGAGAATTCGGAATCTTTCGGGGCATGCTAACTTGACGAGTTTTCTCTGGGCCCGTCTGGGGGGGCGTGAACTGAGTGGAAAAGTCGGAGTGTTGAATTTTCAATTACCTACGGAAAATGGGATTGTAGGGCAGGATTTGGAGGAGCCTGATTTCCCCTTTGACTTCCATGGCTACTATTGCGACGCCTTGGATATTTCTTTCGGGAAAGAGAGTCTGTTTTCGGTCAAGGGAACAGACAGCAGTTTTCGCTATATTAACGGAACCGGTTTTCGTCTGAGTGTGGATCAAGGTATGCTCACATTGAATGGTTGGGATGATCTCCCGATCAACAATGGCGTTTTTAAATTTTCGAAAGACCAGGTGAATATGGAGACCTTGATTCTCAACGAGCCGGGAGCTGGTCGGGGTGGGATTTCGTCTGCGATTAAGCTGAGTGGAACGGTTCCGCTGACGGTGGGGGAAAAGATGCAAATGGATTTATCAACCTCGGGATTCCCCATGGAACATCTGTTTGGCAAGCACATGGGAACGTTGATGTCCGGGCCGGTCGGGGAGGCATCAGGAACTGTTGATTACACTTTTGGAGAGGCAAGTTACGATGAGGTAGCTATCGGCTTTAAAGCCTTTCAGCTGCAACTCCATAAGTTCCCGTTTTTGATTAATCTGGATAAGATGTTTTCCCGGGAGCTGTATACGGA
>JAKMEV010000238.1:0-2891 GCA_022425785.1 Akkermansiaceae bacterium
CTTCCGCCACGCATTCGGAGTCTTCGACACCGGCAACGGGCCCGAATGGGGAATCCGTATCGACGGCGGAGCGGCCTCCACCATCGCCTCCACCATCAGCGACGACCAACCTTACAATCTTGTCGCTAAAGTCGACTACCCCGGTGACACCCTCACCCTTTGGGTCGATCCCGACCTCACCGATCTGGAAGCAAACAACACTCCCACGCACACCGCCACCTACACCAATACCAACTGGGCCAGCGCCGTCCAAGTCACCTCCGATGGCACCGGCAACACCGAATGGGACAACCTCGCCGTCGCCCGCGAATGGGCCGCATTGAACAAAGCCTTCGCCCCCAACCTTGGCGAAGGTGGACCACAAATCACCTCGTTCGCCTACAACAAAGACACCGAAAAAATTTCTCTGAGCTGGGCCTCCCGGGAAGGCCGAAACTACCTCGTCTCCTATTCGACTGATCTGGTTGACTGGGAGGCAAACCTCGATGATTCGGTAAGCGCCGACCCCGGGGACACAACCACCAGATCCTTCGATGTCCGAAATCTTGCAAATGCGGCCGGTCAGATTTTCTTTCGAGTCCAACGAAACTAAGACTTCACCACTTCCTTTTATTTCAGCCGCACCTCACAAACTCGAGGCTCTCAGCGAAAATCGAGCAAAGGATTACGATCTCGATCACTCCTTCTGCGCCAAAACCACGGAGGTTCAGGGCATCCCGATCGCTCCCTCAAAAATGTTCCCCAACACCATCGAACGCTCCAATAACCTCGGAAGAGACGCCCAGAATTGGGTCATCGAGGCAATCGGTATTGCCTACCGCCGCACACATCGGCTTCCTTGTCGGCCCTCTCGAGCCTCACTTCTATCACATCGTTTTGGAAACCCCTTAACACCAAGCGCTCACTCTCAATCCTTTACTATTCTTCCCTCACCATGACCCTCCGGCTTCTCTTTCTCAGCACCTTCATCGCCATCGCCGCTCCTCCCGAGGACCTTCTCCGCGACATCGAAAAACTCGAAGAAACCACCTTCGCCGACGAAAAAGAGGCCCGCCGCTTCGAAAACGAAGGCTTCGTCCCCCTCTGGGACAAGCTCCTCGGCACCCCAAAAGGCCAACGCCTCGCCGTTCTTGCCGCGGTCCCCTTCGAGACCCTCACGCTCGGAAAAATGAATCGCGAGATCAAACAAGACCTTGGCATCCAACTCGGCGAACTCATCCCCGGCGGCTTCACACTCAACCCTGAAGAATGGAAAAAGTGGGTCGCCCGCTTCCAAAAAAACGACCTCGAAATCACCCACACCGACTGGCACCAAGACTCCTTCCACCGCGATGAAAAAGGCAACGCCATCTCCAGCATCCGCTTCACCATCCACCTCGACCGGAGCAAAGGCCTCGACCGCACCGAACTCAAAGCCATCATCCAAGTCGTCTGGCAGGAAATTGAAAACAAAATCCAAGCAAAAACCATCACCCTGAAATCCGGCCGCCTCGCCCGCCGCATCGGACAAAAAGCCTTCGAACCCGTCGCCGTCATCGAAGGCGAAACTAACAAACCACAAGAGCGCGACGACATGGGAGCCATCTCCGTCTACGACCTCAACGGCGACCAACTCCCCGAAATCATCCTCGGAAATGCCAACCGAATCTTCTGGAACAAGGGGAACATGAAATTCAAAGCCACCCCCCTCATTCCCGCAGGCGGCGAAGTCCACTCCTCCGTCATGGGCATCGTCGGCGACTTTACCGGCGATGGCTACCTCGACTGGCTCTGCGACTCCGCCCAAGCCAAACTCATGCTCTACCCCGGAACCGACAAAGGAACCTTCGCCCCCAAACCAAAACCCATCTCACTCCCCATCCCCCTCCGCGTCCCCTCTTGTCTCACCGCCGGTGACATCGACCGCGATGGCGACCTCGACCTCTTCGCCGGCCAATGGCGCTCCCTCTACGAAAAAATGCCCTCCGAATTCTGGAACGCCAACGATGGTTTCGGCAACACCCTGCTCCTCAACGATGGCAAAGGCAACTTCACCGACGCCACCGACCAACGCGGCCTCAAAGAAAAACGCCACCGCCGCACCTACTCCTCCTCCTTCGTCGACATTGACCAAGACCTTGATCTCGACCTCATCGTCATCTCCGACTTCTATGGACTCGACGTCTTCCTAAACGACGGCAAAGGCCACTTCACCGACGCCACCGCCGAACTCGTCAAGAACCCCCACTCCTTCGGCATGTCCCACACCATGGCCGACTACAACCGCGACGGCATCACCGACCTCTTCATGCTCGGCATGGGTTCCACCACCGCCCGCCGACTCGAAAAAATGAACGCCCACCCCGACATTCTCACCGGAGCCAAAACCATGCGCTCCATCATGGGCTACGGAAACCGCTTCTACCTCGGCGGCCAAAGAGGAACCCTCAACGAACCCGACTTCATCAACCAAGTCGCCCGCACCGGCTGGGCCTGGGGCTCCACCTCCTTCGACTTCGACAACGATGGCGACCAGGACATCTACATCGGCAACGGACACATCTCCGGTAAGTCCACCCGCGACTACTGCTCAAATTTCTGGTGCCGCGACATTTACCTCCTTCGCGACCAAAAACCCCTCGCTATCTCCAACTACCTCAACTCCCTCACCACCCTAAAAACCGAATCCTGGGACGGCTACCAGGTCAACTCCCTCCTCGTCAACCAAGCCGGTCAAGGCTTCTCCTCATCCTCCTACATGCTCGACATCGGCTTCGACTTCGACACCCGCCGCATCATCTCCGCCGACCTCGACCTCGACGGCCGCCCCGACCTCCTCGTTGGCCGCCAAGAAAGCACCACCGGCTTCTTCCACGACGCCAAATCAAAATCCACCCCACCCGCCCTACTAG
>JAKMEV010000268.1:0-4410 GCA_022425785.1 Akkermansiaceae bacterium
AAGTCAACGGCGTCGTGACCACCGACATCACGGACGACAAGGACTCCAGCGGCGTCATTGGCATTCAGCACCACGGTGAGAAAGGTCAGACCTACAAGTTCCGTAACCTTCGGATCAAAGAAATCAAATAACCCAAGAACACCATGAGAACCCGAATCCTTACCCTGACAACTATCACCCTTCTGGCCTTGCCCGCAATCGCTCAGGAGCGCGGCCCAAAACGCGATCAACCCGAGCGGAAAAAAGGCGACCTCGAGAATGTCGAAAAACGAATCAAAAGCGCCGTCGAACGCGGCGACATCACCAAGGAAGAAGCCAAGGCCAAATTCACCGAGGTGAAAAAAATGATGGAGAAAAAGCGCCAGCATCAAGACGAAGCGATGGAACGCGCGCAAAAAATGCGTCGTGAGCTTGAGCTGAAACACCGCGAAGCCGCCAATCACAAACGTAACGAACAAGCTGACCATCAAAAGCGACGCGAACACGAGGAGCACGCACGGCGCGAACAACAGGAACGCCGTAAGCACGAAGAACGTGAACAGGAGCGTGATCATGAAGAACGTGGCCACCACGAGCACAACCACACCGAGCGCCAATTGGACGAAGCGCGTGAACATGCCGAACGCCAACGCGAGCGCCATCACCACGCCCGTTTTGATGCCATCGAAAAAAGTCTTCACCAGGCCGTCGAAGCCGGACTCATTTCCGGACTGGAAGCCCAAAAGACCATGGCCAAACTTCACCTGGCCGCCATCAAGCACCAACAAAAGAAAGAGCGTCGCTAGCCCCCGCGACATGATTGCCCGCATCATTCTTTTCGTCGCAGCGTCTTCTCTCGCGGCAGCGAAGCCTAACATCGTTGTCCTCTACTCCGACGACGCCGGTTACGCCGACTTTGGCTTTCAGCCCAACTGTACTCCGGAGATGATCAATCTCACTCCGCACATTGACCGCATTGCCAAAGCCGGAGCCCGCTTCACCAATGCCTACATGGCAGGCTCGGTCTGCTCCCCCTCCCGCGCCGGCCTCATGACCGGGCGCTACCAACAACGCTTCGGTTACGACAACAACCTCCCTCCGGGAACCAAAAACGGACTCGAACTCACCGAAACCTTCGGTGCCAAACGACTCCAAAAAATCGGCTACAAGACCGGTCTCATTGGCAAGTGGCATCTCGGCTATCCCGAAGCCTACCATCCCAACAAACGCGGCTTCGATTGGTTCTACGGTCTCCTTCAGGGCTCCCGTCCCTACTTCTCACAAGAAAAAATCAGCGACCACCGCGTCATTCAGGAGAACGGAAAAAACACCAAGGAAGGCGGCTACGTCACCGACCGCTTCAGCGACGCCGCCTGCCGCTTCATCAAGGAGCACAAGGAGGAGCCCTTCTACCTCTTCGTCTCCTTCACCTCACCCCACGGACCGCTTCAACCAAAGCCCGAAGACGCCGCCCGCACCGCGCATATCAAAGAAAAAAAGCGCGCTAACTACGCCGGACTCATTGTCAGCCTCGACGACAACGTCGGCAAAATCCTCGACTGCCTCAAGGCTCAAGGTCTCGAAAAAGACACCATTGTTCTCTTCACCAACGACAACGGCGGCCAAACTTCCAATGGCGCGATCAACGCCCCTCTTCAGGGTAAAAAAGGCACCCTCTGGGAGGGCGGCATCCGCGTCCCCTGGACGCTGCGCTGGCCTGACAAAATCCCCGCCGGGCTCGTTGTTGACAAACCTGTCATCGCTCTCGACCTCCTTCCCACCGTTATCGAAGCCGCCAAAGCCCAAGTTGACCCGGCCTGGAAACTCGACGGGAAAAGTTTCCTCTCCCTCATCGACGGAACTCCGAAAACCACCACCGCCACCGAAGCTCCCCGCACGCTCTATTGGCGGCAAGGCGGCAGCAAAGGCCCCCGCGCCATGCGCGAAGGAAAATGGAAAATCATCCACGACCGAAAGACCGGAAACGCCCCGGCCCTCTATAACCTCGAAAGCGACATCGGCGAATCCAAAGACCTTTCCAAAGAACACGCCGCCACCCTCAAGGCCATGCTCAAAAAACTCGACACCTGGGAATTCCAACTCGAAGAACCTCGCTGGGGTTCCGGAAAGTCAAAGTAACAACGCGCCTTTGGCTCAGCGCCACATCCTGTGTATTCGAAGACTCCGGGCGCCTGGCAAGGAATCAGGAGATGGTCAGAGAGATCCACCCTCCTTTCTTCCCCAAGAGATGCCCCCAATCTCAGGTTTCCGCGACCTTTCCGCCAAAAGCAAAATTCCTAACAGTAGGAAAAACCCGCCAGCATCAATGCTGAGCGGGTTTTGATTGCAGTGAGATTGACTACAGAGCTGGCCCTATAGACCCAGGCTCACTAATTTTGCGACAGCTCGATCTATATTTGCCCTGCTATCAAAGTCAGAAACCCCCAGTATCTTGGCTAGTGGTCTCCTCATGAGCCCGAAAGCTTTCTTCCAGGTCTGCTTCTCAAATTCAACTGAATCACCGCTTGAAAGCCCTTCCGCGAATGTGGCTGCCGATGCAGCTCGACAAACATCAATGGAATATTCGGTGATCGCGGCCATTTTGTTATAATTGAGTCGATCGGGAGTGTCAGTGGGTTGGTGGTAATGCTCCCAACGTCCACAGGACAGAAAGACGTAAGGCACATTGTTTTTACGGAAAATTCCGTGATCTGACATGTCCCCAACATAGTCGTTAAGCGTAGCGATTAATTTAATCCCTTTTGGAGATTTAAGTTCATTGAGTAGGGCAGGGAGATCAGAATGACTTTCGGCTCCTGTCATAAACGTAAGTGGGGCTAATGGCGCTGTGATTAAATTAGCAGCTGGAATTCTTTTGGTGAGATGACTTGGAAAAGAGACATCATGCCCAACGAGGTCCGAAATCACAGCAAAGTGGATTCCCCGTTCATCTATTTGGTCCTCATAGAAGCGAATACTGCCCATCGCTTCACTTTGGAAAAAGGGAGGCTCTTCGGCATCAAAGATCGCAATAATGAGATCACGCTCCAATCCCCCTTGTTCTGCGATTGCAAGTCCGACCGCAAGACTAATAGCAACTGATGCTCCATTGTCATCAGCACATGGCGCATCAATTACGCTATCGTAATGGGCACCGATTAAGACGGGCGGTAAGTTTCTATCTCGTCCCGTAATAACGCCGGCGAAGTTTTTGAATTTAGTCGCGTCAACCTCGTAAGGAAGCGAAAAACTATTTTCACGATAGGGAATACAGCCAATTTCTTTGAGTCGTTTTTCAACCCATTGTTCTGCGACTTGATGGCCCTCTTCTCCAACACGTCGCCCACTTGGTTGGCATAATTCACGAACATCGATTTCAAGTTGTTTAGCAATTTTTTGTTTTGGTTTCATTTTTGTGGATGGCGGTAAAATTTGCGCCATATAATATTATACGCGCGTTACGCGCGCGCGTGAGGGAAGGGAAACCCAAAGAACCATCGCGCTTCTGCAATGGCAATCAATGATCTGCTTATCGTCGCGAGTGGCCTCCGTGTATCTTTTGGCGGAGCGTTCCGTCTCGGTGGACGAGGCGATCTAGTGGGCACCCAGAATGCCACGTGAGTTGGAAGAGCAATACGCCCGGTCTCGCTTCGCCCCTTTTAGCTGGGAAAGCTTAAGCTGACGGGAAAGACACTCCACCCATCCCTGAAATAATGGGTGGAGCGGCATCCTCCTTATTCTGGTTTTGAGCCTTTAAGCAACTTGAACAGGTCTGAATCAGTAGAGAGGATGACGGTTGTGTTTTCGTCGAGTATTTTGTCGTACGCTTCTAATGTTTTCACAAACTCGTAAAAACTCTCCCGCTCGGGAGTTCCGCCATAGGCTTCGGCATAAATCCGAGTCGACTCGGCATCCGCTTCACCAAGAATCGACTGAATTTTGAGATAGGCTTCTGATTCAATCCGCTTCACCTCTCGCTCCATCTTGCCCATCGTCCGAGCCGCTTCGCCTGCTCCTTCGGAACGGAAGCGTTCGGCAATCTGCTGACGTTCGGAAATCATTTGTTCGTAGATTTGCGGTGCTACAGACTGGTTGTAGTTAATTCTCTTGAAGCGGAGATCAAGAAGGTTGATTCCGATGTCCTCTAGTTTTGTTTTTGCGATCTCGTAAACATTTTTTTCAATTTCCCGGCGACCGATTTTGATGGGTTCGAAGGCTGCTTCCTTTTCGGTCTGTAAATCAGTTTTTTCTGGTTTGCGATCTTTGGTGGATCGCACGACTTCAAGGAGATCGTGTTTGGCGACCGCATTTCGAGTTTCTGACCCCAAGATGTCGTCGAGACGTGACAGTGCACTTCGTTCATCCCTTAGAGTCTTGAAATAGAGAAGAGGTTTGGAAATTTCCCAACGGGCAAAGGTATCAACCTGGATG
>JAKMEV010000273.1:0-2923 GCA_022425785.1 Akkermansiaceae bacterium
CCCCTATGGCCCTCCCCGTCAGGAGTCACGGATTGTGGGCTTGTGGACCCGGTCAGGACGGAAACGTAGCAGCCGCAGCTTGTCCTACATTGCCGTGGCTTTCTGGCACTCATTTTCATTTCCAATCCACAAAGAGCCACCGGTCCCCAAGCCGGTGGCTTTTTTGTGGTCATCTTGATCCGCCTCGGTAGCCTCGCCCCGTCATGTCAGCGCACCTCTTCCCCGACGGATCATCCTTTCCCTCTCCCGGTCTCGGCACCTGGAAAATCCCCGAAGACCTCACCCCCCAAATCGTCCACGAAGCGATCGAGATCGGATACCGTCATCTCGACTGTGCTTGCGACTACGGCAACGAATCCTTCGTCGGCCAGGGCATCAAATCCGCCCTCGACGCCGGGCTCTGCTCCCGCGATGACCTCTGGGTCACAAGCAAACTCTGGAACACATACCACGAGCCTCAACACGTCCGCGCCGCCTGCGAAAAGTCACTCGCCGATCTCGGGCTCGACTACCTCGATCTCTACCTCGTCCACTTTCCCATTGCCCTCGAGTTTGTTCCCTTCAACGAAATGTATCCGCCGGGTTGGACTGCAGGAAAAGACGCAATGTCTCCGATCAAAGTCCCTTACTCCGAAACCTGGAAAGCAATGGAGGAACTCGTCGACGCCGGACTCATCAAGAGGATCGGCGTTTGCAATCTCACCACCAGCTCACTGCGCGACGTTCTCTCTTACGCCCGCATCAAGCCCGCGGTGCACCAGATCGAGCTTCATCCCTACCTCACCCAAAACGCCATGGTGCGCTACTGCCAGGAAGAAGACATCGCCATCACGGCCTTCTCGCCTTTCGGGGCCGATTCCTATCTCCCGCTCGATATGGCCGGGAAAAATGAACGCGTCCTGACCAATCCTGTCCTTCTCAAAATCGCGGAAGCCCATGAGCGCACCCCCGCGCAGGTCGCCCTTCGCTGGGCGATGCGCCGAGGCACTATTCCCATCCCCAAGACGCAATCTTCCCAACATCTCCGCGAAAATCTCGATCTCTTCGAATTCACCTTGAGCGAAGAAGAACTCGCTGCCATCACCGCTTTGGACCAACATCGCCGCTTCAACGACCCGGCCGTCTTTGGTGAAAACGCCTTCAACACTTTCTACCCCATCTTTGACTAAATGAAACCACTCTCAGGAAAAACAGCCATCGTCACCGGCGGTGGAAGCGGCATCGGGCTCGGCACCGCGAAAGCCCTCGCCGAAGCCGGATGCACCGTCACCATCTGCGGACGCAACGCAGACAAACTCAGGGCCGTCGCCGGAGAAAACCTCAAGATCAAAGCCTGCGACATCTCCGACCGCGAGCAAGTCATTGCAACCTTCCAGGAACTCGGCGTGCCCGACATCATCGTCAATGCCGCCGGGGTCAACATCGCGAAGCGTTCGGTCAAGGAACTCGCGCCCGAAGACTTCGACAAACTCGTCGCGATTAATTGCACCGGTTTCTACAACATCGTGCACGCCGCCCTTCCCGAAATGCGTGAGCGCGGCGACGGACTTGTCTTTAGCGTCTCCTCCATCGCAGGCAAACGCGCCTATCCGCTCGCGGGTATGGCTTACGCTGCCTCAAAATTCGGCGTCAGCGGGATCGCCTCTGCCATCAACGCCGAAGAGGCCGACAGCGGCGTGCGCATCACCAGCATTTATCCCGGCGAGGTCAACACCCCTATCCTCGACGAACGCCCCGTCCCCGTTCCCGATGAGAAGAAAGCCCGCATGGTCCACCCTGAGGACATCGCCTCCCTCATCGTCGCCATCGCGCAACTCCCCAAGCACGTCGTCGTGCCAGAGTTAGTGATCAAGCCGACATATCAGGAATTCATTTAGCTCCTCAATGCTTGCGGGATTCCTCCTCAATCTCTAAACCTTTCCCATGTCAGTTTATGTCGTCACCGGATCAGACGAAGGACGCGTCGCGGAAGAAGCGGCCGCTCTTTTCGAGGAACTGAAGCCACCCGGCAGCGACGAATTTGCCAACGAAATCATCGAAGGCGTGGCAGACAATGCCGAAAACGCATTCCAAAAAGCTGCCTCGGCCAACGAAGCGCTGCAAACCATCGGCTTCTTCGGTGGCGACAAGGTCGTCTGGCTCAAGGGAGCCAACTTCCTCGGCAACGACCGCTCCAGCGAGGCCGAACGTGCGGTCTCGGGGGTGGAAAATCTCCTTGAAACCCTCCAGGCCGGACTTCCACCGGGCGTCATTTTTCTCGTCAGCTCAAATGCCATCAACGGCGTGCGCCGCTTTGGGAAGTGGCTCAAGAAGAACGCCGACTATCGTTCCTACGACAAGATCGACATCTCCAAGGAAGGCTGGGAGGAACAAGTCGCCATCAAAGCCGGTCGCCTCGCCCGCGAATCCGCCATGACTCTGCAAGGCGAGGCTCTCGCTCTTTTCGTGCAACGCGCCGGTGCCGAAACCCGACAGATCAACAACGAGATCAACAAACTCGATCTTTACCTCGGCAAGGACCGACGCGATGTCACCGTAGAGGACGTCGAACTCATCGTCCCCGTTAGTCACAAAGGTGTTATATGGGAAATCTCCCGAGCCATCGAAAAACGCGATGCCAAACGTGCGATCCACCTCATCGATTCCCTTCTCACCAAAAACGAAAATGCGGTGGGCTTGATCAAAGCCTCCATCATCCCGACGGTGCGAAATCTCTTCTTTGCCAAACTCGCCGAACCCTATGGTTCCGTGAACAGCGCACCCGAAGCAGTCAAAGCAGTTCTCCCCAAAAAGAAAGACGGCACCATCAACACCTGGGGGCTCAAGATGGCCGCACAAGCTGCCCGCCGCTTCACTCTGCCCCAACTTCAAAAGGGCATGGAGCATTGCCTCGCCGGGGACAAAGCCCTCGTCACCTCCTCCC
>JAKMEV010000292.1:0-2879 GCA_022425785.1 Akkermansiaceae bacterium
CCTTCTCGCCGACGAAGAACACAGCCGCGAAGAAATCGAAGCCTCCACCAAAAAGGGCCTCGGCGAATTCGCCAACTCCCGCCTTCAACCCGTCATCAATGCCACCGGCGTGCTCATTCACACCAATCTCGGACGCTCTCCCCTCGGACCCCGCGCCGCCACTGCCCTCCAACAAATCGTGACCGGCTATTCCAACCTCGAATTCGACCTCCCATCCGGCGCGCGAGGAAAACGTGCCGGTTATCTCGAAACAGCCCTCGCCTGCCTCCTCGAAACCGAAGCCGCCACCGCCGTCAACAACTGCGCCGCCGCTCTCGTTCTTACGCTTCGAACTTTAGTCGAGGAAGGCAAAAACGAAGTCATCGTCTCTCGCTCCGAACTTGTTGAAATCGGCGGTGGCTTCCGCATTCCCGAGATTCTCGAAACATCCGGAGCCAAACTTGTGGAAGTCGGCGCGACCAACAAAACGCACCTCCACGATTACGAAAAAGCAATCACTCCGCAAACCGCGCTCATCTTAAAAGTCCATCGTTCCAATTTCTACATCGATGGATTCATCGGCGAACCCGAGACGCCCGAGATCGCCAAACTCGCCCACGACAACGGTCTTCCTCTCGTCGAAGACCTTGGCTCCGGCGCTATGATGGACACCGAAAAACTCGCCCCCATCGAACATGAGCCAACTCCGCAGGAATGCCTGAAGCGCGGAATCGACCTCGTCATCTTCTCCGGCGACAAACTCCTCGGAGGCCCGCAATCCGGCATCATCGGAGGCCGCGCCGATATGGTCGCCAAGATTAAGAATGAACCCTTCTTTCGCGCGGTGCGATGCGACAAGCTCATCCTCACCACGCTTCAGGAATCGATTGATCAATACCTCGAAACCAAAGCCGATCCCACTCAAAGCGACGTTCCCGTCCTTACTTTCCTGCGGACCGAAATCGAAGCGCTCAAAATACGCGCAGAAAAGATCATTGCGAATCTCCCCGGTGAACACGCCGAGATTTCTATCGAAAACACCACCGCCCGCCCCGGCGGAGGCACGATGCCGCGTAGTGAATTCCCGTCCATCGCAATCAAGATCGTTCCTAAGAACCAATCCGTCCCCAAACTCGCCCGGAAGCTCCGAAATGGTGGCGCCGCAGTCGTCGGCTACACCACCGACGATGCCCTCCTCCTCGACCTCCGCACCATTTTCCCTGAATCCGATAAACTAGTGACCGAGGCTCTTTCCGCAACTCTCATCAACTAGACTTTGCGGTTATGAAATGCCTTCTCGCTATTCTCCTCACTCTTCCTCTTCTCGCTGAAGATGCCATCACCCGTATCGCGGCCGGTTCTTGTTACAATCCAAAGCGCGACACCCTGGGAGTCTGGAAAGTGCTCGCCCAGGAAAAACCCCAACTCTTCCTCTTCATGGGCGACAACATCTACGGCGACACCGAAGACATGGATCTTCTCAAAAAGAAGTGGTCCGCCCTCACCTCACGACCCGACTACATCGCCTTTAAAAAGCAGACTCCCATCCTCGCCACCTGGGACGACCATGATTACGGCAGGAACGATGCCGGCACCGAGTATCCTAAAAAGAAAGAATCCCAAGCGATCTTCCGTGAAGTCTTCGGCCTCCCGCAGACCGGCGTCGAAGGAGTCTATCATTCCAAGACCACGGGCCCCGAAGGACAACGCCTACAGGTCATCCTCCTCGATACCCGCTACCATCGAACCAAGCCCAAGAAAGCCCGATCTGGCGATCCCAACGCTACCATCCTGGGAACCGAACAATGGAAGTGGTTCGCCGCAGAACTCAAAAAGCCAGCCGATCTCCGCCTCATCGTCTCATCCATTCAGGTCATCTCCTACGAACACCGATTCGAAAAGTGGGCAAACTTCCCCAACGAGCGAGCCCGCTTCCTCAACCTCCTCAAGAGCTCAAATCCCGGACCCACCATTCTCATGAGTGGCGACCGCCATCTCGCCGAGATCTGTAAAATCAGCAAAGCGGAATCCGGACTCCCCTTTGATCTCTACGACTTTACCACCAGCGGCATGTCGCATGCGGGCTCCAATGACGGAGGGTGCTCTTACCGACTCCGGGGATCATACACCAAGAAAGAGAACTGCGGCATCCTCGACATCGACTGGAGCGGGCAGAAGCCCAAGGTCTCAATGCATGTCAAAAGTGTCAAGACCGGCCAAGCTCTCCACACCACTGTAGCCGACTTCTCAAAGTAGGCTCATTTGATCATCCTCCGAGGCAAAACGCACTCCCACCCCAAGGAGTCTCACCGGCTTGCCCTCCCCTCGACTCCACGCCAAGCGCAGGAGATCTTCATAAACCGATTCCTCCATCTCACTCCCCGCCGTTTCGGCAGTTGTTTGCGTGAAGTCATCGAACTTTAACTTCACAACACGGGACTTCACGTCCTGATCCGACTTCCGCAGGACCGATTCCTCGACCTCGATGCGAAGCTTTCTTAAGACATTCATCAGCCAATCGAGGTCGTCGATATTCTCCGAGAAGGTTCGTTCCTTGGATAAAGATTTCCGCGTGCGATCAATCGAAACCTCTCGATCATCTCTCCCGCGACTGCGTTCAAAAAGCTCAAGCCCCCAACGTCCCAACTTCTCGGCCAATTCGATCTTGGAAAATCGTTGTAGATCTCCGCAGGTCGACACCGACAACTTGGCCAATGTCTCCTGCCCTTTCTTCCCAACGCCATTGAGCTTGGCAACCGGTAGCCCGCGCATAAAGCCATCCACTTCCTCCGGTTTCACCTCAAGCTGCCCGTTCGGCTTGTTCCAATCGCTGGCAATTTTCGCGATCAGCTTATTCGGCGCAATCCCGGCGGACGCTGTTAGCTTGGTCTCTTCATAAA
>JAKMEV010000303.1:0-4737 GCA_022425785.1 Akkermansiaceae bacterium
GTGTTGACGATGGTGCAGGCCAGCTTGGATGAGAGTCGGGAGTCGGCCATGGCCCTGCGGAGCATTTTGCCGGAGGAGATGGTCTTGCGGAGTGAAATTCCGCGCGATGATTTATTTATCAAAGCGAGTGCACGCGGCCTCCCGGTTGGGGTGATGCCCGAGGGAAGTGGGGCCTTGAAAATTTTTGATCAACTTCGTGGAGAGCTGGAGTTGAAGTTACGCCTTGGATCTAAAACCAGCTAGTTCGATGGAAAAAGAATCAATCAGCCAATGGATGGATGCGGAGGAGGTGCGGGCCCTTGCGGAAAGTTTATTGAAGCCGCTATCCGACGAGGGCAGGGAGGCTGCCGAACTTGACTACGGAGCGGATTTTGTGGGTTTTGCCGAAATTCCGGGAGGTGAAAAACCAGATGCTTCTGTTGATGCGGCCCGGCGTTCACTGAGCGAGGCCCAGCAAAAAGCGAGTTCCGCCGGGGTGATTCCGTCGGCGACTTCGAGAGCGGAATCCTTGAAGCAGGTTTTAAAATCCGGGCCGGAGAGGGCAATTTCCCCCCAGCCACCCAAGGTGGTCTATGTTTCCAAAACGACGGATCGAAATCCCTATCCCGCAAAGACGAGGGTTGAATCGCCTTTTACTATTGCTCCCAATCAGGTGCTGCCACCGGTCCCAGGAAAGGGACAAGTTAGCGGAGTTAAAAACGATGCTCTTCATTCCTTTGGGCGTTGGTTGATGAAGAATATCCCGACAGACTCCTATTTCGTATGCAATCCCGATGGGCGCATTGCGATTGATGAAATCCACAGTGATAAATTGATTGGGGTGGCGCGTGATTTGGTGAGTGAGGCCAACGATGGCGGGACCAGCCATCATGTGAAAATCGGCGAGGGCAAAGTGCTCGAAGTCATCGAAGTCAGAGCAGAGCGGGGAACCAGTATTCTGGGGATTGTCGTTCCGCGTCCTTTGTCCGAGAGCGCGGTGGCAGCGGTTTCGAATGCCCTGATCAAGGCGCTGGCGAGGTCCTAGGCTTTGTGGAGGGAGAGTTTCAGGAATCCTGTCGCCAGGATCATGAAAACCAGCGAGATGGTCAGGAGGAAAAACCGACAATACCAGAGGGTGCTCATGGAGTATCCGAGGAAGGTTTTTTCCTCGGCGAGAAAGACATGTGCGGTTTCGGTTCGACGGTCATCAAGTCGTGATGTCTCGGCGAGTTCGACCATGTTCTCGATCCGTTGATTGACGAAAAATTGTGAGACCGGGATGGCTTCCTCTTCGATTTCGGTGAGCTGCATGAGTCGCTCTTTTTCGGAGGCGGGATCACGGATGATCCTGGCGGCATCTTTGAGATTAGTGCTGGTTGCAGCGTAGAGAATACGGATTTTTTCCGAAAGAGACTGGAGCTCTTCGTCTTCGGCGTCCGTCAGGGTCTTTAGTTCTTTGAGCTCATCAATGCGGGCCTGGGTCGGGCGGCGTTCGAGTTCGAAGAGGTTTTCAGTGGCTTGGCTGACAACTGATCCTTCATAGGCATAACGAAGAGGCATGATCGTGGAGGGCACGGGTTCGGAGCCCCAGGAACGTCCTTCGTCACCGGAGTGGAAAAGGCCGCGGTTCATCTCCACAAAGGGGATGAGGGCTCCGGCGAGGAGAATTTGCGGAACGAGGATCAGCGGAATGGCGCCAAGCGCGGATCTTTCCGAGCGGGCCACGACTGAAATGAACAAGGCGAGCGCAGTGCCGCAGCATCCGGTGAGTGTCATCCAGGCTAGATGCGGGACGAGCATCTGCTTGATCTCAAGCATGCTGTGGGCCGCGAGGGCGAAAGTGAGCGATTGGAGGATGACGAGGATGGTGAGGACGAGGAATTTCGCACCCAGATAAAGCAGTGGATGCGGGCGGCAATTGCGTTCGCGTCGAAGCAAAGGGCGGTCGCGCAGAACCTCGGTGGCGCTATTGGTGAGCCCGAAGAACATCGCGATGGTTATTGAAAGGAAGAGGTAGGACGGCATGTGAAGTGCCGAGTGGAATTGGTAGCTGCCCTCGGGCGAGGCCCGCAGAGTGTAGGCGATGAGAAGAGCCAGCAGGGGCGCTTCCAGAAGGATGGAATAAAAGGTGCCGCGGTGACGGAATTTTGATTTGAGTGAGCGGGCGAGGTGGGTTTTGAAAATGGTCCACTGTTGGCGTCTGCCGTGCACGGGAGGCTCAGGCGCGAGGACATGATCAGCAGTGGTGGGAAGGGTGATCCCGGTCTGCCGTTCGCCGTGGTCGGCGATCGAGAGGTGGTCAATGACCCGGCGGTTTTCAAATCGTTCCTGCCAGAAATCGGGTGGGAATCTGCGCTCGGTGCGCGTGCCTGTCTGAAGGTTGAGGAGGGGCGCTTCGAGCACATCGAAGACAAAGTCGGCGCTGCTGTGACCTGACGGTTGGTATTGGAAGGCCTTGAGCTCCTCACGGGCCTTTTCGAAGTAATCGACCATCTCTCCTGGCGATCCGTAGAAGGCCATCTTTCCGCCACTATCGAGAAGGAGCACGAGGTCGAATGATTCGAGAACCTTCGGGCTCGGGCGGTGGAGGGAGGCGACCACAATTTTGTCCCGGGCTAGCCCGTGGAGGGCATGGACGACGTGTTCGGCATCCTTGGAAGAGAGGCCGGAAATAGGTTCGTCGAAGAGGAAAACTTCCCCGCCCCCGATGAGGTCAAGTCCGGCATTCAGTCGGGAACGTTCCCCGCCGCTGAGGCTTTTTGAATCGGCGCTGCCGACGCGTCGTTCGGCGATGCGGTCGAGTCCGAGTTCGGAGAGAAGATGGCTGACCCTGCGTTGTACTGTCTCGTGGCCAAGGTGGGGGCGGCGGATGGCGCAAGCGTGGGAGAGGTGTTCGCGGGAGGAGAGTTGCGCGCTGAGGGCGTCCTCCTGAGGCATGAAGGAAATCAGCGGGGAAAGACGTCGTTGCCGCTCGTAAAGGGATAGCCCGTTGAGACGGACGTCGCCGCTTTGCGGTTTGCGTTGACCGGCAAGAATCTCAAGTAAGGTGCTTTTGCCGCTGCCACTGGGACCGATGATACAGAGCATTTGGCCTCGGTTGACCTGGAAGCTCAAGCTGTCGATGGTTTTTCCTCCTTTCCAGAAAGAATGATTTAATCCTTCGACCTGAAGGTGCCGGACGAGGTTACGTTCTTCATCGAGGATGTTGTCAGAGAAGCGGCAGCGTAAGGCCTGACGACTGCTGAGTCGGATGAGAGCTCCATCTTGCAGAGAGGCCCTCTCGATGGCCTGATCGTCGGCCAGAATTGCTTGGGTCGATTCCAGAACGGTGATTTCTCCTTGTCCCGCTCCAGGATCGAAATCGAGTTCGAGGACAAAGCGCCCAGCCAGGCCGGGGGTGAGGAGAAAGCTGTCACCTGAAAGCCGCGAAGGATCATTGGAGACAAGAACCTTGCGGCGCCCGGCAGGGAGGGTGAAGCGCTGTCCGGTCTGGAGACTAAGGCGTCGAATGGCATCGAGCGGGATCGCTTCGTTGCGATCAACCCTGACCTTGTCGTGGTAGTGGAGTTTGTAAATTTCGAACGCTTTGAGTGGTTCGTCGTCCTCGCCCCGGAGCTTGTTTTCTTGCAGAGGCTCCAGGCTGACCTGATGGCGGAAGATGATCCTTGCGATGGCCGATTTTGACTTGGCGCGGCCCATTGTCAGTTCGCCAGCCTCCTCCACGAGATAAAGCGGTGGAGGGTGTTCCTCGTTGGCAAGGAAGAAGGCGAGCTCGTCATAGGAGAGGCGCCAGGCCAGCGTGACGACTTCGTCGTTGGGCCGGATTTGAATCAACTGATCCGTTTCGAGGGTATGGCCCCGGACCCACATCGGGTTTCCAGCCATGTTGCGAAGAAGGATCATTCCTCCGGCCCGGTAACATCGGAAATTTGATTGATCGGGAAGATCCTTGAGCCGGACATCGCTGCTCGATGAAGTTGAGAAGTCAATCCGGATCAGGGTTTTGGTTTTGGGGGCGTCCGGCTGGCTGAGCTCGGTGACGATTGCCTCGGCAATTTCCTTTTCGCCAATCCGCTCCAGCGTTTCAATAAAGCGTGAGCGCTCGCCGGCGAGATTGCCGCCGGCTTGAATGACGGAATAGAGCTGAAGTCCCAATGCGGTTTTTTGTTCGGTCGAAAGGTTTTTACGCAGATTGGTCAGTGCGATTTTTGGATCGATGGGGCGGGCGATAGTTTCCTCAAGATGCCTGCCCAGGCGGCCGTGGTCGATGTCGGGGAAGAGGTTGCGGGCAAAGTCGAAGGCGATTTCGAGTTCGCGGGGTTCCGCGACGCCATCCTTCATGATGAAGGTGGTGAAAAGCTGGAGGAGTGAGCGGGCTGTTTCATCCTGATGGCGTTCCAAACCATCCCGGCCAAGCGAGCGCTTGAGGCTGGAAAGAACGGCCGTGATTTTCCCCATGAAGGGATTGTGGCTGCGCGCCCCCGCTCAGGCAAGAGTAGTTCTCATACGTGGCCGCCGATTTTGCCGTCGTGTTTTTTCGCCGGGCAGATCGGGAGGAATGCTGGTTTTCGATATCGAGCTCCTCGAAATCGTCCGCTAGCAAAAAGGGGGGGGAGCACTGCCTTGAGTTTGATCTCGTATTCCGGAGGTGGTGAACTAATTTTATTGAGGAGCGTCATCTGCTTTTAAGTGGGCCGCGGGGTGTCAAAGCTACCGGTTATTTAAAAGAGCCGACTTTCGGATTCCGGACCGCCTTAC
>JAKMEV010000311.1:0-2067 GCA_022425785.1 Akkermansiaceae bacterium
AATTAGGACATCGCGCATTTCTGTCGGGTCATCAACTATTTCGTCGGCGACTTTGAGAATCTCATCTCCGACGCGCAAACCAGCCGCATAAGCCGGCGATTTTTCAGGTACTTTTACCGCGCTCATAACCGAGTTCTCGTTACGTAGAACCAAGCCTAACACGGGACGTTTTTCATCCCGATCGATCCCTCCTAGTCGCCCCCAAACGTCACCATTACGCATCTTGTCCCACGAGCGCACATATCCTGAAATGCCCGCGTGGTTGTTGATTTTGCGATCCTTGGCAATATGGGAGTGGATTCCCACGACCCGGCCCTCAAGATCGAAAAGCGGACCTCCACTGTCTCCTCCCACCACCGTGCAATCGGTCGTAATGAAGCCGTAGTCACCCCTCGTCATGATTCGCCCAAAGCGGACCGGAGGACGTCGGGTTGGGTCAAATCCCTTCGGATGCCCCATCGCTACAACAAAATCTCCCACCTCAAGCTCGTCTGAATTTCCAATTTCGGAGAAAGGCCATGGCCCAGCACCAATCAGTTGAGCCATTGAGGCATCCCGGGTATCATTTGCCCCCAACACTTTGGCTTTCTCCTGCCTCCCATCCGGGAAAATGACAGTCATCTCCTTACTGCCCGCAGTGACATGGGCGGCGGTCAGAATCAATCCATCGGCACTGACAATCACACCGCTCCCCGAGGAGCCTAACTTTGTTGAAACCAGGGAAATAGTTGCGCCGGTTTGGCTTTTCACCACCGCTTTCACCTTTTTCTCCAGAGCGCGAAGGTCGCTCAAACCCTCAATTTTAGGGGCCGCATTGAGGACACCCAAAACAGTCAGGCATAGTGTTGCAATCAAAGATTTCATGGTTGATTTACGGATTGTATCGCTACCAAATGATTCCTTTGTTTTGAGAAAATTCAAGTGATGATCTCAAAACAAAGTCACTGTGAGATGGCGTCAAATCCTTAAACGGCATCTTTTCAAGATGATCAGGAAAAATCCTGCCTTGGACTCCGCTTCCAGATCCGTAAGCTCAGGTTATCAGATGCCAGTCAGGAAGAATGCCCGCAAAAAAGTCGCCAAAAAAAAAGGCGCCCAAAAAAAGGGATCGGTCGCCTTCAAGGCCCGTCATTTCTTCCTTTCTCCGTTTTACGCCATTTGGTGGATGACAAAAAGAATGCCCACCTGGCTGAAATGGCCTTCCCGCCTGGCACTCTCAGCAGGAGTACTCGCTAGCTCGTTGGCGATCTTTGTCTCAATTGTCTATTATATCATCGCCAGCACTTACGATCTTGATGAAGTCGTCACCATGCCAGCCCGAACCGAAATTCTCGACCGGGACGGCAACATTCTCAAAAACAGCAAGGGTCAGGAAGTAGGCTATCTCCACGGAAAAAACCGCCGCATTGTCAGCTACGACGAGGTTTCGCCCTATTTTGTCGACGCCCTCATTGCTCGCGAAGATGCCCGCTTCCGGGAACACGGGGCTGTTGATCTGAGAGCCTTCGGTCGTGTGGCTTTCCGTTTTATCACCCGTGGAAAACTTGAAGGTGGTGGCACAATCTCGATGCAATTAGCTCGAAATAGCTATCGACTCAAGAAACGGGGCGAGAGTTTCCCGCGGGGAGTTCATCGAAAGATTCTGGAAACTTTCATCGCCGTCCGAATCGAATCCCGATTCAGCAAAAACGAGATTCTCGAACATTATATGAACCGCATTTTTTGGGGCGGTTCCATTCAGGGCATCGAGGTGGCCTCAAAAACCTATTTCAACAAAAAGGCCAAAGACCTTACCCTCTCCGAAGCCGCTGTGCTCGCTGGGATCATTCGCGCGCCCAATGCCTTCTCCCCACTCCGATTCCTGGACAAGGCTCAGGTTGAACGCGATACCGTACTCGACCGTATGGTGCACTATGGCTCCATCGAAAAATCTGTCGCCGACGACATTAAAGCCGCCAAGCTCACCATCCCCGCTGCCGCCGACCGCCTGACCCAGGGTAGCTATGCCCTCGATGCCATCCGACGGGATCTGGAACGGATTCTCGAGGAGGAAAACATCCGCGACGG
>JAKMEV010000334.1:0-4761 GCA_022425785.1 Akkermansiaceae bacterium
TTAAGGATGCCGATAAGAAGAAAGTCGAGGAGATCACTGCTCTCAACGAGGAAGCCCAGGCTCTGCGTAAAAGCGGGGAAGGAAGCTCTGTCAATGCCGAGAAGCGCAGCCAGATTTTCCGTGAGGCATCCATTAAGAAGCAGCAGGCGGACAACTTGCAAAAGGGCCGGGTAGCCTGGGCCAGACAGAAGCAAGCGGCTTTCAACGACAAAATTAACACGGAGCTTGCCAAGCATCGCAAGGAAATCATCGCGATCATTCAGGAAGTCGCGAAGGCCGAGGGATATGACTTTGTGTTTAACCGCTCGGGAGCGAGTGGGGCCGGAATTCCGATTCTCTCCTACTCGAAGGACGCCACCGATATCACCGGAAATCTTCTGGAGCGGATTAACAAGGGTGCTCCCGAGGAAAAAGAGGAGGAATAAGCTAAATATTACTTTCCAGTTGAAACCATCAGGTTCTGGTCTTTAGGTAGACGGGTGAAACTGGTGGTTTTTTTCTGTCTGTGTGTTGGGGTGGCGCATGCTTTGCCCAATTCAATTCTCGGAGTTCTGGGCGTAAGCAATAGCCCGCTTGACGACGAGGACCTGACTGAAGAGTTTCTTGCGGGGGCAGGGTGGAGTGACGATGGCGGACTTCCCGGTCGTTGGGTTCCCGGTGTGGCCACGGGTTATTCAGAAGAGAGGTATCTGATGGCCCGGCCAAAAATATTTGGGGTGGAGACTATTTTGGTAAAAGCAACCCGCCGTGGAGAGGAGCTGGAAGAACTACAGGTGACTTTCGCTGATGCCGGTTCATTTTTTGGATACTATCAACAGGAAAAAGTCCCAAAGAATCTCAGTCGTAAAGAGGCCATCGCAGAGATGCGACGTCTGATGATGATTCGGCAGTCGGAATTCAAAGAACTTTATCAAGACCGGCTGGAGAGGCTGGAGAAGGAATTAAAAAAGAGATCGGGAAAAGCGCGCGGTGCTCAACGGGGTCGCACTCGTGCGTTGCGGGCTGAGATGACGGAGTTTCAAATAGATGACCGGACGGTGAGATTGCTCTCGGCACCGGATCGGTTGTTGAGGCTGTCGATTCGCAAGAAAGGAAAAATCCCGGGGTCGTGGTTGGATCAATCGGTGGAGAATGTTTCCACAAGCGAGCGTCTGAGAGGCTTGGCCCAGAAAGCCCAGCGAGGCGAAAACGGCGATGTTATTCTTAATGAGGTGCCCATTGTTCCGCAGGGTTACCGGCCTTATTGCGGGTTGAACACCCTCACCATGGTGGCGCGGTATTTGGGGCTCAAACTGGACGAAGACTGGCTCGCGGTTGCGGGAAAATTTCAGAATACCGGCTCGGCTGCTGGGTCGGATATGATGGGGATTTACAAAGCGGTGGCCAAGGAGGCTGGATTCTCGATGGACCGGTCACGCGACTACAGTCACGCTACGGTGCGACGTTCTCTGCAAGCCGGAATGCCGGTGATCGTGTGGCGACGTTGGGGGCAGGATCGGGATCGCCTGCATACGCGAATCTCGCGCGATTTAGAGGACGGTGGGGAATCCAAATTTCCAACGCTAAATTTTAAAACCCTGCCAAATGACGAATCGCCATTGCATGCCTCGGTTGTGGTTGGCTTCAATGATGGGCGAAAGGAAGTGCTCTTTTTAGAAAGCTGGGCCGGTCAGACCAAGCCGCGTCGCATGCCCGTCGCCGAGCTTGACGCCACGGCATACTATACCTTTTCCTTCCGACCATGAAACGGGCTACCGTGCTCGCTCATGAACGACTGACTGCCGCTCTTCGAGCAGGGGACCTGGCGATTGATGCGACTTTGGGAAATGGCCACGATGCTCTTTTTCTGGCCGGATTGGTTGGAGAGAAAGGGCGGGTGATTGGATTTGATATTCAGGATCAAGCCATCGAATCGTCACAGAGGCGACTGACTGAAGCCGGAATGATTGAGCGTTGTGAATTGGTGGAAGCGAGTCATGCCCGGATGAAGGACTTTGTGCCGGCAGAGGTCTCCGCGGTGACCTTTAATCTCGGCTATTTGCCAGGAGCGGATCAGGGAGTGATTACCAGATCGCGATCCACGCTGGAGGCCCTGAATGTTTCCCTGGAATTGTTGCGATCAGGGGGAGTTATCACCTGCGTGTGTTATCCCGGTCATCCGGGGGGGGTGGAGGAAGCCGAGGAGGTATTGGCTTGGGCTGTGCGCCTGCCTGATCATTTCCGCGTGGAATTTCACAACGAAAAAGGCCGCCACGAGGGGCGACCTTTTTTAGTAAGTGTTTGGCGTTTGCCGGTGACCTAGAGATCGAAGAGTTCGCTTTCGTTGAAGAAACGCTTGAGCTCGGCTTCAGCTGCTTCGGGGCCATCGGAAGCGTGGCAGATATTACGCATCTTGGAGTCGCCGGTCTTGTCGCCGTAATCACCACGGAGTGTTCCCGGAGCGGCTTCGGTTGAATCGGTCGGTCCGAGAAGGTCACGGACGCGGCTGATGATATTGTCTCCGGAGAGTGCGAGAGCGACGACGGGAGTTTCCTGCATGAAGCCACGCACAGAAGGGAAGAAAGGCATCTCCGCGATGTGCGAGTAGTGTTCGGCGAGAAGTTCGTCGGAGAGGGACATCATCTTAATGCCACGGATAGTGAAGCCTTCGGCTTGATAGCGGGCGAGGACGGCACCAACTAGGTTCTTCTGAACGGCGTCGGGCTTAAAGAGGATCAATGTAGTTTCGGTAGCCATGATTTCGGGAGGGAACTAAGCCGACCACCGCGGAAGTGTCAACTGCGGGCTTAGAGCCCGAGGGTAATCTCGAGCATCTGATCCCGGACTTCGACTTTCTTAAGAAGCCATCGCGCGGCTTTGTTGGTGAGGTCTTTGGGCTTGAGCTCATAGACAACAACATCTTCGAGGAAGTTCTTGGCCAGCACTGTCATGAGGAGTTTCAGTGGATCTTCGAATTTCTTCGGAATTTCGGTGCCGGTGAGCCCTTCCACCTCGACGTCTGTCAGACGGAGGGTTTTGTCGGAGGTTTCGTAGCGAATACTTCCGCTGAAAACGGTGGAGGCCTCGTATTTTTTAGAAAAGGGAATGTCGATACGGGCGAACAGGGAGAGGCGGACCCGGTTGCTCCCCTCGGTAAACTCCACCTTGGGCTCTTCGATGAGAACGGGAATGACCTCGAGGAGCTTTTCTGTTTTAGGGAACTTTTTGCTCAAGCGCCCCCGAATGTCCTCCTCGCTAAAGGAGAGAGTCAGTCCATCGGAACCAAATCTTCCGTATTTCATGAAGACACAGCCGAAAATGACTGCGAGTAACACCAGAAGAGCAAGGATGAGGAGGATGCCTTTTTTCATCATGGAAAGAGAGTGCGGGAAGCCGCCAAAATCGCAATTTTTAAGAAAAGTGCTCTTTTGAACACTTTTTTCTTGATTGAACACTGTTCATTAGAATAAGTTCCATGCAGTTACCTACACCAAACATTGTCATGAGTACCACTACCGTTAAAACTGCCGCCATGTCCGAGAAGAAAGCCAAAGCGGCTACCACTACCACCTCCGCCGCCGAAGATAAGGTGGCCGTAGCCCGTAAGAAGAACCTCGATCTTGCCATTACACAGATTCAAAAAGACTTCGGCGATGCCGCCATCATGCGCCTGGGCGACGACACCAGTATGGATGTTGAAGCGATCCCAACCGGAAACCTCCTGATTGACCGCGCTCTTGGAGTCGGCGGCTTCCCCCGGGGACGGATTGTCGAGATCTTCGGACCGGAATCCTCTGGTAAAACCACGCTCACCCTCACCGCGATTGCCCAAGCCCAGAAGAGCGGGGGACTCGCGGCCTTCATCGATGTCGAGCACGCTCTCGATCCTTCATACGCCCGTCGGTTGGGTGTGAATCTCGACGATCTTCTCGTCTCACAGCCCTCTTCCGGTGAAGAAGCCCTTCAGATCGTGGAAACTCTCGTTCGCTCGAACGCCATCGACGTCGTTGTGCTCGATTCCGTGGCTGCCCTTGTTACCAAGCAGGAACTTGCCGGCGAAATCGGCGATTCCACCGTCGGCGTGCAGGCCCGCCTCATGAGCGCCGCAATGCGGAAGCTCACCGGCCTCATTTCCCGCGCCCGCACCACCTGCATCTTTACCAACCAGATCCGTGAAAAGATAGGCGTCATGTTCGGCAGCCCCGAAACCACTCCCGGTGGCCGCGCCTTGAAATTCTTCTCCTCTGTTCGTGTTGATATTCGCCGCATTGGTCAGATCAAAGCAACGGATGGAACGGTTCAGGGCAACCGTACCAAGATTAAGGTCGTGAAGAACAAAGTCGCTCCTCCTTTCCGTGATGCTGAGTTCGACATCATGTATAACGAAGGAATATCCAATGTCGGATCACTCCTCGATCTCGCCTTGGAATTCGATATTGTGCAAAAGCGCGGCAGTTGGTTCAGCTACGATGGTGCCCAACTCGCGCAAGGCCGTGATGGAGCAAAAGTCGCTCTGAAAGCTGATGAGTCGCTCTACGCCGAACTCGAAGAGAAGGTCCAGGAGAAGCTTTCCGAAAAATAATCAGGTTCTTTAACAGCCTGGATAGAAATTTTGCTTTAAAACGCCGCTCCGAATGGGGCGGTGTTTCGCGTTTAGGCAAAGAGCTTGGATTCAACCTTGCCAAATACGTCGGTAAGGCGGAAGTCGCGGCCGGCATAGTTGTAGGTGAGGCGGTCGTGGTCGAGGCCGAGAAGGTGGAGCATGGTGGCATGAAGGTCGTG
>JAKMEV010000360.1:0-4170 GCA_022425785.1 Akkermansiaceae bacterium
AACGGCTACCTCATCGTGTGGGCGGACGACGAAATCTCGCAGAACATCCCGGGCGCCCACACGAATTTCAAACTATCAGCCGGCGGCGAGAGCATCGCGGTCTACGCGCCCGACGGCACCGAGATCGACCGAGTCGACTTTGGCCCGCAGGCCGAGGACTTCAGCTCCGGCATCCCCGCTGGAAGCTCGGCGGTTGGTCGTGGTATCTTGGCCAATACTACACCGGGAACTACCAATAGCGCTGCTCCCGCCCCCATGAATCCCGTCTTGTCACCGCAGGGCGACGACTTCGACCTGCAGATCGCGACCTCTCCCGGGTTTAGCTATTCGCTGGAAGCCAGCACCGACCTGATCACTTGGGCACCGCTTGAAACCATCACTGCGGTCTCCACCTCACACACCTTCACTTCGAGTCGTCCACCAATCGCCTTACGCTACTTCCTGAGAGTGAGGCGGCGACCCTCTTGAGGCTATAACGGATCCATGGGGGAACCTGTTGAATTTGGGGGTGGTTTTCGAGGCGGATTTCTCTTCCGGTATGTGTGTATTTGTAGAAACTGGGCTTGAAACACAAATTTTTCGTCCTGCTCCACCCATCCCGGGGGGGCCGGTTGAAAAACAAAAACAAAAACAAAAGAACAAAGACCACGGACCGAGGACAACGCACCCCGGATCAGCCAACCCACCACCAACCGAGCCTGACAGTCACTCATGAAGACAAGAAAACACATCCTACCCCTCGCGGGCCTCGCCCTGACCGGCTCGCTGAACGCCGCGCTGGTCGCCTACGAAGACTTCAATTATGGCGGCAGCGTGAACCTTACCACCGAGACCACTAATGGTGGCACCGGCTGGACGGCGGCCTGGGCGTCCACCGGACCCTCCGGGCTGGTGACGAGCGGTACCGGCCAGAGCCTTTGGTTCGACCAGTCTCCAGCCTTGACCGCCGACGGCAGCACCCACGTCTTTTCGGATAGTAACCGGGGCAATGAGCGGGATTGGAACGCGGCGGTGGACCTCGGAACCCAGAGCTTCTACTTCACGGCCTTGATTCATGTGTTCTCCGGTGCCTCGACGGTCGACATGCGGGCCGAGTTTTACGATGGCGCGGGCGCGACTGGCAACATGCGCGGGAATGTCGGCATTACCAATGGCGACCTCTATACCCATGTCTCCGCCCCGGGCTACGCGCCCGCTGGAGGAGGTGTCGACGCTGGCGTCGTCACCGTCAATACGACCTATCTCCTCGCTATGAAGCGGACCACCAGCGGCATCTCCGCCTCGCTGATCACTGCTGATGGCATGAGCAGCACGCTCACGTCCGAGCCGACATGGCAGGTGACCGACAGCGGCGCAACGGGCGTCGATTTTAGGTCGATCCGTCTCATTGCAAACGGAACTGACGGCGGCATTCGCATCGACGAGTTGCGCCTCGCCACCGACTGGGACAGTGCGGTCGACGGCCTGGTCATTCCGGAGCCCGGATCGCTCACGCTCTTGGGGCTCGGTGGGATGTCTCTACTGCTCCGCCGGCGGCGGAAGTGAGAAGTCTGTGCAAAACGTTGAAAATAAATCCGAAAGCCCCTTGAAATCCCTGTTAGCGATGAGCCTGAAATCACACCTGCTCCTGTTCGTGGCAAGCCTCGCGGGACTGACCACTGCGGTTCACGGCACTCTCCTGCTGTCTGAATCCTTCGATTACGGAGCACAAGACAACAGCACGAAATTCCTCCGCGGCGACAATGACCACGACGGCGGCAGTGGCTGGTTTGGCGAGTGGAAGGCGGTTAGCGGCGACCCAGATGGGACCGGTGGAATCCGGCTCGACTTGTCCGAAACCTCGATCGCCTTTCCCGGCACGAGCAACCTGGCGAGCGTGGGCGGCCAGATCAAGAACAACGGCGGCGGCGGCCAGTCGCAGCGGGAGATGAGTGAACCGCTCGAGATGAACGGTTTGGGGGATCTGTATTTCAGCGCCCTGGTTAACTGGTCGTCCGGTGCCGCTTTCCAGGCAGAATTTCTCCAGACCCTCCCCTTGGCAGTGCGCTGGACTCCATTCAACATCGACAGCTCGGGTGAGGTCAGGACTGGTGTGACGAATCTGAGTGCCTCGTCGGTCGCCCTGTCAGACGGCGTTGACTACGTGATCGTCGGCAAGCTGGAGCGCAACGGTGGGGCCGTTCCCGACATCGCCTCCCTCAGCGTCTTCCCGGTGTCCAACCCGGGAGATTTTCTTACCGAGCCCGCCAGCTGGGATGTTGTTCACAGCACCGATGCCAGCGGGGTGGTTCTCAACGCACTGCGGGTTTCGGCCAGCAACGCCAACGACTCGGTCATCGACGAGATCCGCCTGGGCGACAGCTACGCGGATGTGGTTGGCGAGCTGGGGATCAAACCGGGAATCATCTACGAGCCCTTCAATTATGGCGGCGGCGTGAACCTTACCACCGAGACCACCAATAGTGGAGCAGGCTGGGTCACTGCCTGGGCGACCACCGGTCCGTCCGGGCTCGTCACCAGCGGTACCGGCCAGAGCCTCTGGTTCGGCCAGTCCCCGAGCACGATCACCGATGGATCGACTCACGTGTGGTCGGAATCGAGCAGGGCCAACGCGCGTGATTTCACCACGGCGCTACCGGTGTCGGGATCGCTCTACTTCACCGCTCTGGTCCGTGCCTATGGCGGCGGTGCCGGCGTCGCGCAGATGCGGGCAGAATTCCACGACGGCCCCGGTGCGTCCGGCAACATGCGCGCCAATGTCGGGATCGACCGGGGCACCCTCTTTGCCGATGGTGATTCCCCCGGCTACGGGCAGGGTACTACCCTTGCCAGCGCCTTCGCCGTTGACACCACCTACCTGCTTGCGATGAAACGCAGCGGCACTTCTATTTTCGCCGCGCTCATCCCCGCCGACGGAAACCCGGCTACCCTCGCCGCTGAACCGGCCTGGCAGGTCCAGAATGACACGCTCACCGGGGTCACTTTCCGCTCGATCCGATTGCTGACCAACAGCACCGATGCCAACATGGGGGCTGGCATTCGTATCGACGAAGTGCGTGTTGCCAACTCCTGGAGCGGTGTCGTCCACGGCATGATCTTCGAGGGACCCGACACGGGCGGCAGCGGCCTCGCTATCACCAGCGCCGGCTTCAACCTCTCCGACGCGTTCGAGGTGACCGCCGAAGGCCTTACCCCGGGGATTACTTACTTCCTCTGGAGGGATTCCGACTTGAGTGGCAGTTTCATCGACAAGCGCGACGAGATCGTCGCGGGTTCCAGCACCGAAACTTTGAAAGACGACACTCCGCTCGCCGGCAAGGCCTTCTACCGGGTGAGCGAGTGAGCTGACCCGCTGAATTATTATTGCTAGGAGTCTGTCGGAGTTAGCGAAAGTTTTGCGGGGGAATCGACGGCGATCTTGTCACCTGATTAATGGGAGTATTATTACCGAACGGTAATAGTTACGACGACAAGGCCTATGGGGCAGGACAGGTAGCACCCAACTTCCCGTCACCGCGCCCAAGGTCTTCGTCACTTCGCCACCGTCCCTTCACCCATCACCTCCAATACGAATTTGCATTGGAACCTGCCTTAATTAAATCAGGTTTCGGGGTGCGGAGTCTCTGGTCTTTCTTTAGATCCGATGATTGAAGACTGGGATGGATTTTTGACGTCTCACCCGGGTTTGGCAACTGGCACAGGGGCTGGGGCGTTCATTGATAGAAAGTCGAGGAACAATCACTGGTGGTCAGGGCCGTGGGGGCGTCGGTCCAGAGGGCGCGGAAAGTTTGTCGCAAGAGAAAGCAGCACAAGCTTTTGAGCAAATAGAGCAATTGACAGACAAGATCGCTTCACCACGCTGTCTTTATTGATGAACGTGAAACACCCGACTAATCTCCTGACTGTCGCTGCTCTTTGCGGGACGATTTCTGCACAAGCCGAGGATTGCTTCGACCTCATCACCGGACTGCCCCCTGGCGTCACGATGCAGTGTGCCGGGTGTAGTTATTTTTCGGCAGACTTCCTTTTTTTGATGGAGACCTAACTGTTCGAGACGCGCGGGGGATTGTTTGCGGCCACTGCCAATGGACTCGACATGTTCACCGCTGCGGATCCCCGTCCCGCCAGTGTGCTTGCACCCTTTTCCTCGGCCACGAATATGACCTCCAC
>JAKMEV010000370.1:0-3621 GCA_022425785.1 Akkermansiaceae bacterium
TGGGAATCGCCCTGCCAATCCTCGCCCACTTATTGAACCGCCACGAAGTTCGGCGTACTGATTGGGCCGCGATGCATTTCTTGAACCGCAACGTGCGGGTTCGTTCCCGGCAGATTCGGCTTCGTGATTTGCTCTTATTGTGTCTCCGTTGCCTGGCGCTCCTCCTTCTCGTCTTTGCCCTCGCCCGACCCATTTGGAAAAATGAAGACTCAAGTTGGCTCCCCGGCGAGCCTCGGGCTGGAGTGGTCATCGCTCTTGATGCCTCTTTCAGCATGGAGCATGGAGGAGGAGATTCGACGCGATTCGACCGTGCTCTTGAGCAGGTGAACGTCATTAGCGAAAAAATTCAGCCTGGCGATCCGGTCACTCTCATTTTGCTGGGTGGTGAAGACAAAGTTCTCGTCCGCAACATGGCCTTTGATCGGGACCGGTTCCGCGACCTCCTGCAGTCCGCAAAAGTCGCTCCGGTCGGCCTCGACCTTGATCGTGTTCCCAAGCGCCTCAAAGAGCTCCTCGACGACATGGAGGCTCCCAAAAAAGAAGTTTACTTCATCACTGATGTGCAAGCGCGGGATTGGAGGCGGTCCTCGGTGCGCTTTCACGAGACGCTTGCCGAATTACGAAACGATGCGGAGGTCTTCCTGGTTCCCGTGCCTGGAGCTCCCGCCAACCTCGCGGTCACCGAACTTAACCTCGTTTCCGGAGTTCTTCGAAAAGGAACCATCGCCCGTTATCAGGCCACCGTGCACAATTATGGTGAGGTTCCCGTTCTCGACGTCGCGGTGCAGTGCCGGGTGGAGGGGGTACAGATCGACAGCAAGAGGATCCCGGTCATCGCGGCAGGAGCTTCCGAAACTGTCTCGTTGTTCGTTCCCTTTCACAATGCGGGATCCACTCGAATTACGGCCGAAATTACCGGTGATCTTCTCCCTTCCGACAACGTGCGGCGAGTGGTAGCGGTCGTTCGGGATCGTGTCTCGGTGCTTTGCGTCGACGGCTCGGGCGGTGCGGCGGGTCGCCTCATCATGGCCTCGCTCCTGGCCCGTGGCGATGGTGCGAAGGATGAAGATTACGTGGTTCGCTCGGTGCCGTGGCTGACCCTGCCGGCCGAGCCTCTTGAGGAGGTCGATGTGTTGATTTTTGCGGATGTTCCGGAGGTGACCTCGGAGCAGGTTGTTCAACTTTCCCGTCATGTTCGGAACGGCAACGGGCTGGTTTGGTTTGCGGGTCCGAATGTGAAAACGGCGGCATGGAACGAGCGCACTGCCAGCGGCAGTAATTCTTTGCTTCCAGCCAAACTGGGTGCTCCGGTCGACTCGCGAACCTCTGAAGGAGCAGGTCGGCCTCTGGATCCCGCCATGCCGGATCACAGCGTCTGCCTCCCTCTGCAATCCCTGCCCGAGGACCTTTTTAGTGAAACCCGTTTCCTGACGCGCTTGAACGTCGAGCCTTCCTCATCAAGTTTTCCGATTCTAAGCTTGGCCGGAAGCAATGCCCCGATCCTGTTGGAGCATTCGCTGGGTCGCGGTCATGTTTTTCAATTCGCTACTTCGGCGGAAACCAGCTGGAACAACATGGCCCTCACTCCGGTGTTCCCGATGCTCATGCAGCAGATCGTGAATTACCTTGCTGGTCGGGAATTCGAGCAGCCTCGTCTCGTGGGAGATTCTCTTTCCTTGTCCTACGTCGAGCAACCGGATGCGAGCGATGCCGTCTTCGATACGCCATCGAAGGAGAGTATCGCGGTCCCGGTTCGTGAGCACCGCGACCAGTTTGTGGCGATGCTCGAGAACTCCGGGGAGGCTGGTTTTTATGTGGCCCGGGTCAGTGTGCAGGCTCCGGGGATGCCAATTGCGGTGAACGTCGACCCCCGGGAGTCGGACGTGACCTCGCTGAGTGTCTCGGACTTAAATGAAAATCTCGAGGGGGCCGACATCACGGTGGTTGCCTCTGAGTCGGAGCTTGTCGCCGCGATCGATGCCAGTCGCACGGGCCGCTCATCCTGGCGTTATCTTCTGATTACGGGCTTTATCCTGTTGCTGTTAGAGAGCCTTTTCGCTGAATTTCTTCGCAAACGAAAGCGTTCACGAAGCAAGCAAGCCGACCCCATCCCGGATAATCTCACTGGAGTTCAAGATGCCTGAAGCGACCCCTTTTATTGCCCAAATCGAGCAGGTCTTCTGGGCTCGCCCGTTGTCCGTCGGCACTCTCGTTGCGATCTTTGCTGCGATCGTGGTGTTGAGCCTCTACCTTTATCGTCGACCCTGGGGATTGCCACTGTGGTTGCGGGGGATCCTTGTTGTTTCCCGAGTGTTGGTTCTCGCCCTGCTCGTGGCCACTTTAATGGAGCCCACTGCGGTGAGGACCGAGGAGCACACCCGGGAGCGTAGTCTTCCGGTTTTACTCGATGTCTCCGAAAGCATGTCGATGAAAGACCAGCGCAAGCTCCCCGAAGAAATCGTTGAGGCGGCCGCGGCTCTGGGCATGGCCCCGCTTGATGAGGAGATCAATGCTGATCAGGCTGTCATGGAACTCGATGCGGGACAGCGCCAAAAGATTACTGCGTCCTCACGCCTTGATCTCGCGAAGGCGGTCCTGGTTGATTCAGCCCGGCCGATTTTTGAATCCTTGGGTGAGGATCTTGACCTCAGTTATCATTCCTTTGGCCAATCCCCTCGTCTGATTAGCGACGACACGGTGGTTGCTGCCGAAGATCTGGCGGTCCTCGAGGCTACGGATCCGGGGACCTCGATCGCCTCCTCTCTGGAAGCTATCGCGAACTCCGGGGGGATCCCTCCGGCGGGTATTGTTTTGCTCTCCGATGGTATCGACAGCGCGACGTCGCAGCGGTCCGAAGCTGTTTTACGAGACCTCGGGGCGCGTGAGATTCCGGTCTATACCGTCCCGCTTGGACTGCCCGATCCCGATGATGTTTCGATTAACAATATTGTGATGCAAGAGGTGGCCTTTTCGGGCGACCGGGTGCCGGTCCGGGTCCATCTTCAATCAGAGGGCTACGAGCAACGGACAGCTCGCTTGTCGGTTCTTCTCAATGATCGCCGCGTCTCCTCCCGCGTGGTTCGCTTTGAAGGTGGTTTGCAATTCGAAGAGGTCGACTTTCGTGTTGATATTTATGAGAAGGGCGCCGCGCAGATCGACGTGGTCATCGAGCCGTTTGATGACGAAGTTTCGATTACAAACAACCGGATTACCCGAAGTATCCGGGTCGTGAATGAAAAGGTGAACGTGCTCTATATCGAAGGAAATGCCCGGTGGGAATTTCGTTACCTGCGTGCGATCTTGAAACGTGATCCACGGATCAATGCCACCTTCATCGCGTCCAATGTGGGACCCGAGGTTGCACGAAATTCTCCGGAGCATATCGAGCGATTTCCCAGTAAGAGGGAAGAGGCTTTTATGTATGATCTGGTCGTTCTCGGTGACGTGGATGCCGCCTTCTTCAGCGATGAAGAGCTTGGACTGCTGGAAGAACTTATCCGGGACCGGGGCGCCTCACTGTTGATGCTTTGTGGTCCGATGCACTCGCCGGGTTCTTATCAGGGGACTCCTGTGCAGACCATGCTCCCGGTCAGATTTGACCCTGATGAAAAGTGGGCAGAG
>JAKMEV010000374.1:0-9032 GCA_022425785.1 Akkermansiaceae bacterium
ACTTCACTACCAATCGATCCGGATTATCGGGATAGATCCGCGCACGAATGCCGGTAGGTCCAAGGTTGAGCAGCCATTTGACTTCACCCAACTCTTTCGACATCTCCTGATCATAGTAACTTCGTAGGTTAGTGTCCCAAGGATACTCACCTCTCTCCATAATGGCAGAAACAGGACCACCAACTAGGGCGAACAAGACAACGAAGAAAAAAACACGAACGTTCATGATCAATTGAGATGGTATTCCTGCTTCGTTGAAGCAGGCAGAGCAAGCACTGATTTTTTCCGAACCTGCTCATCTTTGTGCATGACGGACTAGTAAGAGAACAACGTCGGACCCTAACTCAATCCCAAACACTTTAACCTACTTCAAAAAGAGAGGGTTAACCAAGAGGAAACAGATTACTACCAAAGCCATCAAGCCGAAGATAGGGAATACCTCAGGATCAGGTTTCCTACCTTACTCGAAGAGAATATGCCTATATCGATAGAAGCTCCGGTTTCGGGGGACGACAGCTTCAGTCTGTGATGAGACTGTTCCGGTTGCGGTCACGGCGGCGCCAACTTTTTCCCATGAATTCGCGGAAAGGTCGTCGGTTCCCTCGAGTTGATAGGCGGCGCCGGGGGATGAGGTCCAATTCAGAGTGACCTGTTCATCAGCATATTGAATCTGCGTGATGACGAGGGGCGCCACAAATTCCATGGCACCCATGTCTACGTCGCCGTTGATGACTCGCGAAATGCCGGCGTAATCGCCGCTTCCGGTCATCCAGGTCTGATTGCCTCCGGTGTTCCGACACGGGGAAGATTCGCTCAGGCGGTAATCCGCCGCGATCTGGGGATCGCTGCTGATGTTACCGTTCGTCAATCTGGTTCCGTCCTGAATGCAGTTGTGCTCCAGAGTGACGACAAAGGCTTCCGAGGGAAGATTGAACCCGTTGTTAGAGTACAGGATATTGTTACGAATGACGGTTTCGTCCACCGGGTCGAATGAGGACTTCCAGAAAACACCCCCGGTGGTGTGAGATGAAAGATTACCGAGCATAGTGCAATTTTCCAGGCTGCCCCGTCCCTGAATATAGCCCCCCCCGCCATCCGATGGCACTCCAAAGTACCCCGGAGGATTTTCCGGGTCGTAGTGACTAAAATTATCCACGACTAGGCAGTTTCTCAACGTCCCGTTTTCGATGTAGGCGCCACCCCCGATTCGGCTACCGTTGTTTTGAATAAGACACCGCGTGACGACACCCCCTTCGCTGACATGCACTCCTCCACCCTGATTGCTCGGCGTGACCGCGCTTCCGACGGTAAAGGCGACCACACCCGGGGAACCCTCATTGTCGAAGATTTGGCAATCACGCATGGTTCCCCCGATCATGGTAACACCCCTGTATTGATTACTGTAGATCTGACATTGCACGACCGTCGAGTAATCGCAGTCCAAGGCGCCTACCGAGGTGATGTTGTTTCGGATGATGCAACGCTCGATCAAGCTACCGTTGCCGACATGGACCGTGGAGGGATCCGAGAAACCATCGCCTCCTTTGTTGTTGTCGTAAAAGATGCAATCGCTCACGACGCTACCGTCCCGGGCGGCCAGCGCGGCGCCGGCGGGCAGAATTCCGTGAAGCCCCTGATTACCCCCGTTTTCCCGAAAGACGCAGTTGCTGATCACGCAATTTCTTGCATACACACCACCGCCGTATTTCCTCACGGGATCGCCGAGGCCTTCCCCTCGTATGAAACCGTGTTGAATCGTCAAGCCCACGAGGCTCGCATCATTGATGTCAAAACAGCGAACATTATTCCGGCCATCCACCACGCAATCATCCGGGCCGCTGAAACCCTTAATGGTGATGGCTTTATCCACGGTGATGGTTTCCTTCAGTAAATAGTTGTGGTCAGCGAGATAGATGGTGTCACCTTCCGAGGCAGCATTCACTGCAGCTTGAATGTTTCTGGCGGCCTGAGCCCAGTTCGCGAACGGCGGCGTATTATTTCCATCGGGACTCACATAAAGGTCAGCAGCATGGGCCGCGGCTGCAATTACCCAACTCAAGCCAGCAAAAATGGACAGAGATATGTTTTTCATAATTTTGTTACTAGCTTACTCGGTTTTCACCGCAATACGAAAGAATTTTCGCGGCGCAGGAAGGGTGGAAAAGATGGCAGACAAGTTGGTTCCATCACCTGCGAGAGGGAGGCCAAGGTCGGCCCAGGTGCCGACGAGGCTATCGCTGAATTGTACCTGGTAGATCGCACCCGGTGCAGACAACCAAGTCAGCCTGATCCCGTCGGGCGGGAGCACGGTGACGCTCGGTCGGAGTGGAAAGGACAGCGTGGGATGGGATCTTGCCTCATACTCCTCGAGGTTGGTCACCCCGTCGCCGTCCGGGTCACCGTCAGCTCCCTGGTAGGGATCGACGCTGCCGTCGTCGTTCGGATCCAGCCCGTAATACCTTTCCCAACTGTTGGGCAGGCCGTCCCCATCGTCGTCGTTCCCGTCGTAGCGCAAGGTAAGGACCTGTTCCGGCGTCTGATACGCACGGTTGTTCAAGGGCTGGGCCGCAAGGTTCAGGATGGCGTCGCCCTGCGACAGGGTGGTGCGATAGCTCCAACTTCCCTTGGTCGAATCCAGCGACACTCCCGCGGTGTTCTGGTTGACCAGGACGAGATGGGTGTCGGGCACGACGACGCCTGAAAGCTCCACCTCGGGAAACGGCTGCCAGTAGATCCCTCCAATTTCGGGGGCGAGCGGTTTCGGAGCGAAGCTCGCAGTGGCGTTCACGAGGTCGCTGATCTGCTGATCCACGACGTCACGACGTAAATTGAGATACCCGCTGGTTGTCGCCGGCGATCCCTGATCCGGCGCGCTCAGTCCGCCGGGGTCAATTAAGTTGAAGTGGTCGTTGATAGCACCCGTCAGTCTGGAAGGAAGAAACCACCCGTCCAGTTCATCGACCAGAATCTGGTAATAACCCCTCTGAAAATACGGAGTGCGCATCAAGGAATCCAGTGCTTCCAGGCCCGGGGGCCATTCGGGGCGCGGCAGCGGAGTGTCCACGTGAACCGGCATGCCGAGACTCGCCGGTTCCCACGTCGCATCGAGATCGAGCGGCTCCAGCCTCAGAAGACCGGAATCCGGATGCAGATAAACGGCGTGATTGCCGCTAATGCCGCCGAGGATCGTTTCGTTGTTTCCAAGCAAGACCATCGAGGCAGCCCAGGTCAGCCACTGGTCCGGTTCGATGACCTGCCGCACCGCCGCAGCGTAGTCCAGCTGGTTCGTGTTTCGAACCACATCGAGCACCCCCAAAACTTCAGGAGAGACAACCGCCGTGTCTCCTTCGCCCCAACTTTCGTAAAAAGCCCCGGTGGACGCGCCGCGGTAGTTTCTCTCCAGGTAGTCACCCCCGATCCGCTCTGCCCAAAGATATGGTCCTTGGTCCCGGTGGTTTACGTGCAAGCGAATGGCCTGAAGCTCGGGGACGGCGAAGCCTGCTTCCTTGACATATTCCGTGGCCAGCCACTCCGGTCCAGGTCGCTTACCGTTGAAGTTTAGGCGGTCTTCGCCCGCAAACGGATGATCGTGCTTTAGGTCGATCCGATAAGACTTGACCGACCACTGCCCATTGATTGTGCCCCGGTATCGATACCTGGCAAAAGGAAAGACCTCGTCGCCATAAGTCATCGTGATGGGCAGTAGCTCGTCGCTTGACAGCTCGCGCGCCTGCAATTCGTCAAGCGTTTCGTGGGGAACAAGCAAGCGATACGACGGCACGCCATTCGGCGCGGGAGAGTCCAGACAGAGGTAGCGCAGCGTAAAAGGAACCTCCCCTCCCGAGGCCAACTGAAAGACCGGCGCTCCCGGCGGCCACGTGGCGAGGTTTCCAGCCTCGCCTTCCGCCTCGATGTAATATTCGATCAAATTCCGGTCGGTCTGCGGCGGTATCACTGCGACCAGAGACGCTCCCGAAACCGGCGTCATGGTAATTGTTTGAAACACTGCGTCGGCATCTTCCTTCCAACGCAGATGAACCGGACGCTCCCCGTTCGATACCCGGGCGCGGATGGTGACCGCCTCAGCGGAGGTTGGTGTTACCGGGTAGTGCCCCGCAGAAAAAATGATGGCGGTGGCATTCGTTCCCGAACCGTTGGCAGCCCCGGGCGTTCCTTCCGAGGCAACGTTGCCCGCAGTCCAGGCTTCCGGGAGAGCATTGTCCATCGTCGGCGATCTCAACTCAAGCGAAGCACCATCCCCGTCCGCCGCTCGCGGCCACCGTCCGCGATCCCGGTAAAAGACCGCGTCCACCACATTCCCCAGAGCGTCGTGCAGGTTCAGGTTTTCGCCCCGGTTGGAAAGCCGGCGCGAGTCAAAAGGCCCCAGCGAATCATCCAAGGCATACTTTGCATTCACCGAGTCCGGATCATTTGCAACCACCAAGTAAGACCCCGTGGCGAGGGTCACGTCCACTGGGAACCGGTAGCGTATGCCGCCGTCGATAGACCACCCGGACAAATCAACCTCTTCGGGGCCCGCATTATACAGCTCAATGAACTCTTCCGCGTCATTATCGCCTGCAGGATGATACATGATTTCGGTAATGAGGACGGCGGAGGTCGTCGGTGAACCGTTTGATTGACCCGGTGTTCCGTTGGCAGGATAGTAGCTCCAAGATGGTGAGCCGTCCGGATCACGGCCCCGCGTCACATCGGCATTCTGGGCGCCGAACGCGACCCTACTCTCCACCGTGAATCCGTCGGAGCGGGTCAGGAGAAGTTCCTCGCCTTCAGCCGATATCCCGAAATTGAGCGCATCGAAAAACACCGCTTCGCCGGGTTGTAGGACCGTGTCCGGAGGGATGATCCATTCCGTCAGCGTCGCTGCGTCGTCCGTCAAATACCACCCCGAAATATCCCGCTCCGTGTCACCGCGATTGTAGAGCTCAATCCAGTCCGCTGTTCCAAGATCCGAAGACGCAAGAAACTCGTTGATCACGACGGATCCTTCCACCACAGCGTTTTTGCGCCCGGGAGTCCCGCCCCGTTCCACGCTCTCAGCCCAGTGAGATCCAATATTGTTGTCGCTGTTTACGTCAATCAACTCCAAGGACGATCCGGAACCATCCGCCCCCAAGGGCCAGCCGTCCGCGTTCCGATATTCCACTGTGTCCACGTCGCCGCTGTTCCCATCGACCAGGCGGACCACCGCATACTCGTCGCCCAAGTCGCCCGACCAGGGCCCCAGGACAGCCGAAAGACCGTAGGCGGCCTCGATCGAGCTTGGGTTTGCTGCCACCACCAAAAACGAACCAGGTAGGATCGTCGTCCCAACCGGGAAGTCGAACAAGGTTTCATCCACCAATTGCCAACCCGTGAGATCGACTGCAGAATCACCCCGGTTATACAATTCTAGATATTCCAGGGCGATGGCATCGTTGTCGGGACGATACATAATTTCATTGATGATCACCGAAGATTCCGCCGGCGGGTCCGCTACATTCAGCGAGTTGAAGGGCAAGGCATCAGCTGCGTCCACCTGGCCGTCTTCGTCGCTGTCGTAACCGGTAGCCACATCTTCAAACGCACCCGCGGTGGGCATAGCGGAGCGGGCGACTCCGTGGTAATCGAACGCAGGGGCGAGACGGGACGTGCCCGCATTTAGGGCGGGCGAGCCGAGTTGAAGCAAGACGTTTTCGGTATTCAAATCCACGAATTGGGGATCCGCATTGGTGTTACCCTCGCCGGGCCAAACTTCGGCACCATCGATCACCGAATATCTCACATCCAGAAACGACAGGAGGTCCAGCCGGATGCTTTCCTCGCAATTCCAAATGATCCCGTTCACCCAGTGCCCCCGCGCCCCGCCCATGCCAATCTCCTTTTCGTAGACGCTGACGCCGACGGTGCAGCTTGCCACGGTATTATTCGCCATCACCGGGGCTGAACGATCTTTCACCGCGATTCCGATCGGGCAATGCAGCACCACGTTGTTCTCGACCCGGGCATTGGAACCTTCACCCAACGAGATCCCTTTATCCGCGCAGCGCCGGATCATGTTTCCTGAAATTCGCGCCGCGCTACTACCCAGATCGATTCCATCGCCGGAACAATACTCAATAATGTTCTGCGCAATATTGGCGGGCTTCAAGCCCTCCCCGCTGTATTCCAAGTCCACGTCGATGGCATCTGCACCGTTGTGAATGTGGTAAAAGCGATTGCGCGAAATATCCGCGTCGCATCGCACCGCGTTGACCCCTTCGCCACAATTCCGGAACAAGGAATCCAACAGCCGGATTTTTCCGTCGTGGCAGCGAATCACCGTTTCCGTGATGGTTTCAAAAACGCAATTTGAAAACTCCAGGTCAACCTCCCAAGCCTGCAGGGCGACCTCGCTTGAGACGTACTCGAAACGGCAGAACTCGAAAACACTCCTACTTGAGAACGCGTTCCAAACCCGGGTTCCAGAAAATTCAATCCCCGGCCAACCGTTCGATCCAGTGGCGCGAGTGAAGAGGATGGGTTCGTTGGCTGTGCCATTGGCGAGCAGCGCCCCCTCAACCAAAATCGCAGCATCCTCGGCCAGCATTACCGTGACCCCGGCATCGACAACCAGGGACGCACCCGGGCGGATAATGACTTTCTCGGTTACCGAAATAGGGCTGTCTGAAAGGGTCCATTTCGCGTCGGACGTAATTTCAGCTCCAGACGAATACCCAAGCCCAAGGATTAGGAAGAAACCCTGTATGCCAAGCAGCCGGTAGATGGTCGATCCCGTTATCATTGCCGTTTCCTATAAACTATTGGTCTAACCATTGGGCGCATATCCACCCCCTGCTGCCCGCCAGAGGACTGGTTCCTGAAATGATAAAACAGGACATACGCGCTTCGCTTTAATAATGCTCAGGTTGGGGCCTTTCAGGCAAGCTTTCTCAACTGCCGCATGATCGGGTGACAGCGTGAAGCAGGCAGGTTCCGCTAATGGGAAAATCAAGACAAGCGGAATGATCAACTGTCCCGAAAACACCCCACTGGCAAACCTCTGGCTGTCACAAGCGCAATTGATGGGAACCGGCATGAAGAAATTCGCCGATAGCACCGGACCACTGGAGAGCTTGCTCGTTTAATTCAGGCCGGTTGCTTTCGAGGGAGTTGAATTAGCCGTAATATTTGGCAAGACGAACAACTGGGAGAATATCTTTGCACCCTTTCTCCCAAACCTCTCTAGTGGTCGCCCAATCAATCACCATGAAACAACTTCTGGCTCTCATTTCCCTGACCGCCTCCCTCGCAGCCCCAGCCGCAGAGAAACCTAATATCATCTACATTCTTGCCGACGATCTCGGCATCAATGACTTCGGTTGTTACGGCCAAAAGATCATGAAGACGCCTCGCATCGACCAGATGGCGAAGGAAGGAATGCAGTTTTTCAATCACTACTCCGGTAGCACTGTTTGTGCTCCGACGCGCTCTTGTCTCATGACCGGTCAACATACGGGGCGGACACGCATTCGCGGGAACTCCAAAGCACATCTCAAACCGGAAGACGTTACCGTCGCTGAAGTTCTCAAGAAAGCGGGATACGCCACCGGATGCGTTGGCAAGTGGGGCCTCGGCGAAGCGGGCTCTCCTGGCATCCCCAACAAACAGGGATTCGATTTCTTTTTTGGCTACCTCAATCAATCACGCGCCCACCGCTTTTATCCAGACTACATTTGGCGAAACGAAAAGAAGGAACACTACCCCGGCAACCCCACAAAACGGGACACCTACATCCATGACAACTTCACCGAGGAAGGTCTAAACTGGATCGAAAAGCAGAGCAAAACAGACGAACCCTTCTTCCTCTATATGGCCTACACTTTGTCTCATGTGGACCTTGACGTCCCCGACGACTCAATGGAGCCCTACCTGAAGACCATCAAAGAAAAAGGCCCATACAAAAACCCCAATTCCCCAAAAAAAGGATACCGCAGCCACCCCACCCCGCGCGCTTGCTTTGCCGGCATGACCTCCAGACTAGATCGTGACGTCGGAAAAATTCTCGATCTTGTCGACAAACTGGGAATCTCAAAAAACACCATCATCATGTTCTCTAGCGACAACGGACCCACCCCGGCCGGCGGCGCCGATCCGGAATACTTCGACGGCAACGGTATTTATAAAGGGATCAAACGAGACCTTTACGAAGGCGGAATCCGCGCACCCTTCATCGCGCGTTGGCCCGACACCATTAAAGCCGGATCCCGTAGCAATCACGTTTCCGCTCATTGGGATCTTATGGCCACCGTCTCCGAACTTACCGGCACCTCCCCCGCCGACGATCACACCGGAATTTCATTTCTACCCTCACTCCTCGGTAAGGGGGAACAAAAATCCCACGATCATCTCTACTGGGAATTTTATGAACGAGGCGGCAAACAGGCCATTCGGAAAGGAGACATAAAAGCCGTTCGTCTCGACCGAATCAAATCAGGAGCCAAGGGGCCTTGGGAAATCTACGACCTGTCCTCCGACCCCAGCGAAAAAACAAACCTCGCGTCAAAACGTCCGGAACTCCAGGCCGTCTTCAACAAACTCGCCAATGAAGCCGCAACGGAGAGCACTCTCCTCAACTGGAAGCCTCGTGGCGGAAAGAGAAAGAAGAATTAGAGACTGAACTGTTACTACCTTCCCAAATTAAACCACCTCGGCTTACGCGACACTGCAGCCACTGATACTGGGATCAAACATCTCGCGAAATAGCCCGACTGATGAAAGCCCTCCCAAAATGCACCGTCAGTCTGGAAGACCAATGAAGAGACAAATGTTAAAGCTTCCAACCCTTTTCTCGATCATTGCTGGCTTGGTGATTTTTGCCATCGGCAAACCGAAGGCCACTGAGACTGATCGGCACACGATTCAAACCTTGCCTCCAGAGGTGGCAGACCGGACCGACAATCTTAACGATCATTTCTGGCTCTATCTCCCTAAACGATACAAGCAAGCGAGCAAAGAAAAGCCGATGCCACTCATCATCTACCTCCATGGCA
>JAKMEV010000411.1:0-3042 GCA_022425785.1 Akkermansiaceae bacterium
AAGCGCCTTCGCAAACCCAAACGTCGCCGCGCCGTGAGCTGACCGCGACTTTTTTGTCGGGCATGATGGCGATGGATCCGAGCTCGAGGACTTCGCCCGGGGGAGTGGGGATTTCCTCGCGGAGGTAAAATTCAGACTGGCGGTCGTCTGCCATGATTGGAAGGCCCGCGAGGAAGAAGAGAAGAGATTTCATTTTAGGTAGTGGTGAAAATTCAGTGAAAAAGGGTGATTACTTCCAGGTGTAGTTGATCTGGATTTTGTGAGTGCCCGCGCTGAGGGGAACCGGGATGAGGAGTTCGTTCTCACGAGCGAAGGGTGCGTATTCCGAAGTGGGAACTGCGATGGCGAGTTTGTCGAAGCTGAAGTTTCGTTCGCCGCTGGCCTGAACCTGGTTGCCGCTGAGGGCGCGGAAGTAGATGACCTTGTCCGAAGCGGAACCGGCGGGGACCTCCAGCGTGAGAGTCCGGGCAAATCCCTGACCGGTTTTGGCCGGGAGGGAGGTGTCGGAGATCTTCACGTTGCCGAATTGGTAGAGGAAGGTCGGCTGTTGTTTCTTGTCGAGCTTGTAGCCTTTGAAGAGAGGCGCGAGCGAAGGGTCAGGTCCGTTGGGCCAAGGAGTAGTCTGGCTATCAAGAATAGCGAAAGGAATACCGCGGTTGATGGTGACGACATTTTCGCCAGCCGGTCCCTGAAAGCCTTGCCCACGTCCGGTCCAGTGACGACCAGCGTCCATAAACTTGCCGGTCCACAGCAGATCGACGCTCATGCTGTCGCCACTGAAGGCGAGGTTGACGTTTTCGAAGTATCCCACGCCAATGCCGCGCGGGTCGGTGCCGGCGATGAAGTTCCGGTAGATCGTCGCTTCGTTGACCGGAGGAGTGAGGGGAATAGAGACGCCCTTGGACTTTTGTTTCGCAGGCTTGTCGGAAAGGCTCTGGTTATTGATGCCAGGGCCGCTCCATGAAAGAGCGATCTCTTCATTCCCGGTATTTTCGAAGTATTCGATTCTGATTTCGTTGCGGCCTTTCTTGAGCTTGGTCGATTTCTTGGTGGGTTTTCCGGCAGGGCCGTTACGGTCGCGGGTGATGATTTCCTTGCCGTTGATGATCAAGGCACCGCCATCGTCGGTGTCATAGACGAAGGTGTATTTTCCTTCGGCGGGAGCGTTGAGCCAGCCTTCCCAGACCAAGCCGAAGTTGTCTTTGCGGTCGGCGTGTTTGACTGAGATGAGTCCGCCTTTCTCTTCCTCAACGTTTTTGGCTTTGGACTTGCGGAGGGCGGCGAGGTTTTTGAAGTCACCGTGGTGAATGTAAGAAAGGAGATCCTGGATTTTACCTTTTTTGTTTGCAGGACTGGATTCGGATACCGCGCCTTTGTAGCCCGGGATGGGGTATTTCTCGAGAAGCTCGGCGGCTTCCCACATTTGCGAGCGATTCTTGGACACTTCGCGGGATGCTTTGATATCGGAGACTGAGACAGACGATTCCTTGTGCCCCCAGCTGGAGCGCACGTAGGTGATGATAGAGGAAAGTTGTTCGTCGGTGAGGGCGGCACCCTGAGGAGGCATGACAAGATTGTATTCCTTGCCCGCGGCGTGGATGGGTCCCTGAAGTCCGTGGAGCACAAGCTGGATCATACGATCGGGTTTTCCTTTGACCCATTCGCTTTCTGCGAGAGGGGGGAATTGTCCATTGCCAATGCCTTTCCCGTCGGGAGCATGGCAGGCGCTACAGTAGAGGGTGTAGTTGCTCTTCCCGTCTTCCGCGAGGAGAGGTTGAGCGGCGAGGAGGGTGAATGCGAGAAGGTGCTTCATAAGAGTCGTGGAGTTAAATACGTGTTTCGGGAGGCTGTCTGACAAGAAATCTTGGATCACTGTGGGAAAGAGCCCATTTCTCTGCTTCAGAGTTCAGGTTACAACAGGGAGATATTTTTTAAAGCGTTGGTTTTTAGATTGTTATTTAACTATTGTTAATGGGTCTTAAGGAAAGGGCCAAAATTGAGACTGGAATATTGGAGTAAAAGTGATTAGTATCCGGCGTCGGGCAGGCGCAGGCTCTGCCCGGAAATCAAGACACTCATGAACTTCCGTATACCTTTTCACCGGGTCAACTGGGTCAACACCTCTTTCTTATTCGTTATCACTACTCTCGGAGTCATTGCAGCTCCGATCTTCCTATACTTGCATGACCTTAACTGGATCATGTGGAGCATGTTCGCCTTCTACATGATTGCGACCGGCCTGAGTATCACCCTAGGCTACCACCGCCTTTTCTCTCACCTTTCCTTCAAGGCCAAGTGGCCTGTCCGTTTGGGAACCCTGATTTTTGGAGCCTGTGCCTTTGAGAACTCAGTCCTCCACTGGGCTTCCGATCATCGGCGTCACCACAAGCACACCGACCACGACGAGGATCCCTATGACATTACTAAGGGGTTCTTCTGGGCGCATATCGGTTGGATTCTTTTCAAGCTCGATGCCGAGCAGCCGATGGACAACGTGAAGGATCTCCGTCGTGATCCTTTGGTTCGTTTTCAAGACAAGTTCTATGTCCTCATTGCCTTTGTGGCAGGGTTGATTTTCCCGGCCGTGGTAGGCTACTTCGCGATGGGCGGCATGGTTGGAGCGCTTGCCGGATTCCTTATTGTTGGCGCTCTTCGAGTTGTTCTCGTGCAGCAGTCGACCTTCTTTATTAACTCGCTGTGCCACTGCGTTGGCAATCAGCCCTACTCAACACGTTGCTCCGCTCGCGACAGCTGGATCATGGCTCTCGTGACTTATGGCGAGGGATATCACAACTACCACCACGAGTTTCAGCACGACTACCGCAATGGGGTGAAGCCCTGGAATTTCGACCCAACCAAGTGGTCGATCATGTTGCTCCACAAGCTCGGTCTTGTGAGCGATCTGCGTCGTGTGGCGACCAGTAAGATCGTTGCTGCTGAAATGAAGGAAGCCCAGCGCAAAGCAGAGGTTCGCCTAGCCGAATTGGCCGCTCAGGATGGCACTCTTTGCGAGCATGCCGTGGCCAAGGTCAATGAGCTTAT
>JAKMEV010000423.1:0-10835 GCA_022425785.1 Akkermansiaceae bacterium
GAATTGACCTTGCTTCAGCGGGATCGCAATGCGGCCTACTTTTCCGAGGAGGAAGGAGCGCGTGTTCTTTTGTGTTCCGAGATTGGAAGTGAAGGGCGTAATTTCCAGTTTGCCCATCATTTGGTGCTTTTTGATTTACCGGAGAATCCGGAATTGCTGGAACAACGGATCGGGCGACTGGATCGGATTGGCCAGACCGAGACAATTCATATTCACGTGCCTTTTGTGAAGGGACAGCGGTGCGAGCGTTATGCGCGGTGGTATTCCGAAGGGCTGAATGCCTTTGAGAAGAATTTGCAAGGTGCGCAGATCATGGTGAAGCGCTTGCAGGCATTGCAGACGGATACGCTTGATGAGTTTATCGCGGCCTCGAAGGTCTTGCGTGATGAGACCGAAGCTGAGATGGAACGCGGGTATGATCGTTTGCTTGCGCTGACCTCGAATGGTGGTGGTGAGATCGACGAGGTTCTCGAGAGGATGGACAAGTGGGATCGGGATCGAAATTTTGAAGATTGGATTGCGCGGACTTTTGACTTTTTTGGGCTCGAAGTGGAGGAACTTGATGACCGGGATTATTTGTTGAAACCGGGGAATGTCATCACCGATGCTTTTCCGGATTTGCCGGAAGAAGGAATGGCGGTGACTTTTGATCGGGAGAAGGCCCTGAGCCGGGAAGAAATGGCCTTTATGTCGGCGGATCATCCCATGGTGGTTTCGGCGATTGATTTATTGTTGTCGGGCGAGGCCGGGAATAGTGCCTTCGGAGTCTGGGAGACGCCGGGTGAGACTTCGGTGATCATGGAGGCTTATTATGTTGTGGAGTGTATTGCTCCGGCCTCCTTGCAGACCGATCACTTCCTGCCGGCGGTGCCGATTCGGGTCGCGGTGGACTTTAAGGGGAATGATCTTACGAGCGACGCAAAGTTGATTCGGGCAGTTTGTCGACCCGGTAAGCATCGGAAGTTTTTGGGGCAACCCCAGGTGACCCAGGAGCTGATTCCGGACATGTTGAAGCAGTTGGGTGGACTTGTGAAAGTAAGGCGTAAGGCGGTGGTGACCAAGGCGGTCGAGGCGATGAAAGTGTCGTTGAGCGCGGAGTTGGATCGCTTGCGGGATTTGGCCGAAGTGAACCCTATGATTGGCGAGATCGAGATCGAGATGGTAAAGATGCGACAGGAGGACCTTGAGAAAGCTCTCAGGGGAGCGCGTATTCGTCTGGATGCCTTACGTTTGATTTATAAGACTCAGGGATGACTCCCTTTTTGGTCGTTTGCGGTTTGATCGTGGCGCTGTTTCTTTTGCGCCTGATGATGTTTCGAGGAGTGATCGGGAAAGAGGCGGTTGAGCCGCCGAAGGGGATTATTGATATGCATTGTCATACCGCGGGAATCGGCGCGGGTGGGAGCGGGGCCTGGATTTCGGACGCGCTGCGCAATAGCTGGAAGTTTGGACTCTATTTGAAGATTTTCGGAAGCAATGAGAAGAAGGTGAGTGAAGAAGGCGATGAGTCGTTGATGGCGATTATTGCGAAGTCGATTCAGGAATCCGAGTTTGTCGACGGGGCGGTGATTCTGGCGATGGACGCGCCTTATACGGCAGAGGGGGAATTGGATCGAGAGTCCGGGGAGGTGTGCGTGCCCAATCGATTTGTAGGGGAAGGCGTGAAGAAGTTTCCCGAACTGCACTTTGCGGCGAGTGTGCACCCGAATCGGAAAGATGCGCTGGAGGAATTGGAGTGGTCGAAAGAGAATGGGGCAGTCTTAGTGAAGTGGTTGCCGAATATCCAGAACATTGATCCCTCGGAGAAGCGGTATGAGGCCTACTACCGGAAGTTGGTGGAATTGGACCTTCCGCTACTGACGCATGTGGGCGATGAGGATTCTTTTTCGCAAACGAACAATGCGCTGGGTGATCCCCGACTCTTGAGATTCGCTCTGGAGTGCGGGGTGAAAGTGATCGCAGCTCACGTGGCGAGTTCGGGGGAATCGGAGGGGCAGGACAATGTCGAGCGCTTGTTGGAAATGATGCCGGGGTTTCCCAATCTCGTAGCCGATATTTCCACGCTGACGCAGAGTAATCGTCGGAAGTATTTGCCGGTGGTGTTGAATGACGAACGCCTGAATGGTCGCTTAATGTATGGCACGGATTATCCGCTCACCAATACCCCGCTGGTGACGCCCCTGCAGTATCCTTTGAATTTGAAATTGGGAGAGCTTTGGCGAATTTTCAGGACGAAGAATTCGTGGGATCGCGATGTGAAACTAAAGGCGGCCCTGGGGGCGAAGAAGGAAGTCTTCGAGATGAGCCGGGGGTTTTTGGGGATTGCCGATTAAGCAGCCTTCGGCTTGCGCTCGCGTTTTCTGATGGCACGGAAGCTGACGAGTTTACGTTCTTCTTCGTCCCAGAGGCGGAAGTTGAGGGATTTGAATCCTTTCCAGAAGGTCACGGGCTCCACTCTGGTGAAGATTTCGTGTGAGTTGTGGCACTGCTCAAGATTGTAGTTGGGAATCATTGAGCTGAGGTGATGAATGTGATGGTAGCCGATGTTGCCGGAGAACCACTGGAGGATTTTTGGGAGTTTGTAGAAGGAGCTGCCTTCGAGGGCGGCGGCGGTGAAGTCCCATTCATCTTTGCGCTCCCAGTAAACGCCTTCGTATTGGTGTTGCACATAAAAGAGCCAGACGCCTCCCATGGCGGCGAAGCCGATTGTGGAGCCCTGGATAAAAAGATAATGCTGCCAGCCGAAGATGGAGATGAGCGCGGCGGCGAGGGAGACGATGGCGAGATTCATCCAGAGGACGGAATTGCGATCCCGCTTGCTGGCTCCTTTGGAGGGGAAGCGTTCGCGAATGACGAAGAGAATGACCGGGGTGATGAAAAAGAGAATGAGGGGATTACGAACGAGGCGATAGGCGAGGCGCTTTGGTCGGGAGTCAGAGAGGTATTCTTCGACAGTCATGGTCCAGACATCGCCGGTGCCTCGCCGGTCGAGATCGCCGGAGGCGCCATGATGCACCGAGTGCTCCCATCGCCAGTGGAAGTAAGGTGTGAAGGTGAGAAGGCCGGAGAGGAAACCGGTGATGTGGTTGGCGCGGCGGGATTTAAAGAAAGAGCCGTGACCACAGTCGTGGAAGATAATGAAGACCCGGATGAGGAGACCGCCACCAAGAACAGCCAGGGCGAAAGTGAGCAGGTAGGAAAATTGCACCGTGAAATACATCGCGGCCCAGAGTCCGAAATAGAGGCCGATGGAGTTGATGATCTGCCAAGTGGCTTTCGCGATCGAGGGCTTGGTGTGCGGGGCGACGATCTTTTTCCATTCTTTGATCGTCGGCAGGTCGGTGGAATTGCTCATGAGTCGGAAAGTGCCCATAGGAGAGCGAAAGGCTTGTTTCAGCTAAGTCGCAGATAGGCAATCCTTCATCTCGATAAGTTGAACTTTAAATATTGAAAAAGAGGTTGATAGTGGGTCCATGATTGATGTGAAGGCGCTGAAAGAGGTTCTTGGAGAGAATCCAGGGAAAGGGTTGCAGCTAATGCTTCCCAGCGGAGAGGCGGTGCCACAGCATTTTCATGTCACCGAGGTGGGAGGAGTAAGGAAGGACTTCATTGATTGCGGTGGGACCAAGCGAGTGGCTTCCTGGTGTGTGCTTCAGGCTTGGGTGGCGACGGATGTGGAGCATCGGATTGGGGCGGAGAAGTTGTTGAAGATTCTCGAAATGGGAGCTTCGGTGATGCCGGGAGACTTTTTGCCGGTGGAGATTGAGTATGAAAACGGGGTAATTTCGCAGTATCCGCTGGTGGAGGTGGAAGTGCAGAATGAGGCGTTGGTTTTGAAGTTGGAGAAAAAGCACACTGATTGTCTCGCCAAGGACAAATGCGGGATTCCGGAGTATGGCGACGAACCGCTTTCCGATTGTTGCGGACCGGCCGGGTGTTGTTGAAATACCGGGGAGTCAGGCTTCGTTTTAAGACGATGATCGTGCGTCTCTTGGCTCTTCTCGCTTGTATACTTCCTCTTTCGGGGAAATCGCCCAATGTCCTTGTCTTTCTGACCGATGACCAGGGCTGGGGTGATTTATCGAGTTCAGGGAATGGTGATTTAGCGACGCCGCATGTCGATTCGTTGGCACGCGAGGGGGCCAGTTTTGATCGGTTTTTTGTCTGCGCGGTTTGTTCGCCGACGAGGGCGGAATTTCTTACGGGGCGTCATCATGCGCGCAGCGGGGTCTATTCGACCTCGGGAGGTGGAGAAAGGATGGATCTCGATGAGGTGACGATTGCCGACCATTTCAAGGCGGCCGGTTACCGGACGGGAGCCTTTGGCAAGTGGCACAATGGTATGCAGTATCCGTATCATCCGAACGGAAGGGGGTTTGAAGAATTCTACGGCTTTTGCAGCGGGCACTGGGGGAATTATTTTGATCCGATCCTGGAGCACAATGGACGTATCGTGAAAGGCGAGGGGTTTTGCACCGATGACTTTACGAACAAGGCGATGGATTTCATTGCGAAGTCGGTGAAGGAGGAGAAGCCATTCTTTGCCTACGTGCCCTACAATACGCCGCATTCTCCCATGCAGGTTCCGGAAAAGTTTTGGAAGAAGTTTGCGAAGAAAGAGCTGAAGTTTTCCAATCAACAACAGAAGGAGCCGGCGAAAATGGACAGTCATAAGCGCTGTGCGCTCGCAATGTGCGAAAATTTGGATTGGAACGTCGGGCGGATGTTGAAACAGCTCAAGGAACTCGGCGTGGCGGATGATACCATCGTGGTGTGGTTTCATGACAATGGGCCGAATGGCACTCGTTGGAATGGGGACATGAAGGGGAAGAAGGGCAGCACGGATGAAGGAGGCGTGCGCAGTCCTTTGTATCTTCGTTGGACGAATGGAGTGAAGGCCGGAAAGACGATTCCGATTATCGCGAGCGTGCAGGATTTGTTGCCGACTTTGTGTGACCTCGCCGAAGTTTCGCGGGAGAAATCAAAGCCACTCGATGGAAGAAGTCTCAAGCCATTGCTCACGAACGATCAGGTGAGTTGGCAAGAGCGGGTTTTGGTGAATCAGTGGAAGAGCAAGATCAGTGTGCGGAGCCAGCAATTTCGCTTGGATCAAAAAGGGAATCTTTATGACATGCTGGCTGATCCGGGGCAAAGAAAGCCCATCAAAGATCAGCCGGAGATTGTGAAAGAATTGAGTCAGGCCATGGAGGCCCATCGCAAGGAATTCATGCCGGGGTATTCGAACGATGATCGTCCTTTTGTGATCGCTCATCCGGACAGTGTGATGACGCAGTTGCCCGCGCGTGATGCCAAAGCGCATGGCGGGATCAAGCGCTCGAACAAATATCCCAATTGTTCCTATTTCCACAGCTGGACGAAGACGGAGGGAAAGATCACCTTTGATGTCGAGGTGATGGAGGCGGGTAAGCACAAAGTCGTGCTCTATTATGCGGCCAAGGAAGCGGGAGCGAAGTGTGAGTTGAATTTCAAAGGAGCGACGCTGCCCTTTGCTATTCCGGCGGCGCACGACGTTCCCGAAACCGGGGAGGAGCATGATCGTTCCCCCCGAATGGAATCTTACGTGAAGGACTTCAAGGCAATACCGATTGGAGAGATTACCCTTGAAAAAGGATCTGGTCAGATGGTTCTCAGCGCGACCGAGATCCCCGGGTCGGAGGCGATGGAATTCCGTCTTTTGACTCTGGAAAGGATGAAATAGCGGTTTTGGGGGATCGAGGAGAGTTTTTGCGTTTGAGTTTTCCTCGTAATTGGATTCTTTTTTTGGATGGTTTTGACTGGTCGCTTGCAGGCAACTCTCGCTGCGTATCTTTTCGGCTCGCTTTTGGTGTCAGCCCAGACCCTGAGGATTGATTTTAACCAGGGCAGCGCGACTCAGAGCGGCTGGGATTCAATTGCCGCCGGGGATACCGATTTGGGTGATTCCTGGTCGAAGACGTTTCCCGGAAGTATTGGATTGGATGTTGACGCCATTGGCTCGGTCGGTCTGGACACCAGAGACCGGGGCTTAAACAATGGCGGTGGCGGCGAGGCGTCGATGTGGCGGGATTTTTTGTTCGCGAACGGAAGCTTCAGCAACAACCCTGGGAGTGGCTTGAGTTTGGTTTTTACCGGTCTTCAACCCAATACGGAATATCCAGTCACGATTTGGGGTTTTGACAGTAGTTCTAGTGGCGGAAGGGCGGCCGACTGGAGCGGAGGGGGAGCGCCGACGCAGCGGTACATTTTCCAAAATTCCCCGACCCCGGCGACCCTAGCGGACAATTTCGTGACCTTGAATGTCACCACCGATGGAAGCGGAGCGGTGACTCTGACTGGAATCGTTTCGGCCGTGAGTCCGAGCAGTTCGCACAATGTTTTTATCAATGGCCTGGAAGTTGGAGATCCGGTTTCGACCGACGGACCAACTGATTTAGATTTATCGGGGCTGACGGTTGCCAAGACGGCGACGATCGGAACGGTGATGGGAACGTTCTCTACCACAGACCCAACGCCAGCTGATACCTTTACTTACACCCTTGCTGCAGGAGAAGGTGACTCGAATAACGGACAGTTCACGATTACCGGGGCGGACCTGGAGGTTGATAGTGATTTGAATGGTTTCGCAGGAGGCACGATCTTTTCGGTTCGGATACGTACTACGGATGCGATGGGAGCATTTTACGAAGAAGTGTTTCAGATCGAGGTGCTCAATGATTCCGATCTGGACAATCTCGATGACGACTGGGAGCTCCTTTACTTTGCCAACTTGGGTGCCGCGACGGGGAGTGGAAACAATGACGGGGATTCGCTGACAAACGAGCAGGAGCAGGCGACGGGAACGAGTCCGATCCTAGCTGATACTGACACCGATGGTTTGAATGATGACGATGAAGTCAATGTTTATGGAACAAACCCTCTTGAGCAGGATACTGATGGGGACGGACTGAATGACAATGATGAGGTCACCGGAGCGAATGGTTGGGTCACTGATCCGACTGACCCTGATTCCGATGGTGATGGCTTCAATGATTCCCTTGAAGCTGCGGAGGGAACGGACCCGAACAACCCGGCAGATTTCCCAAACACCTTGATCCCGCTTCAGCTCAACGAGATTCTGACCCGCAACGTGACTGACATCACCGACGGTTTTGGGAACCGGGAAGATTGGATCGAGATCTATAATCCCAATCTAAGTATTGTGAATTTGGATGGATACTATCTTACCGACAATGCGGGAAATCCGACGAAGTGGAATTTTCCGTCCGTGACGATTCCGGCTTCGGGGTATCTGGTGGTCTTTGCTTCGGGCAAGAATGTTGTCGACCCCGGCGGAGCGGCGCATACCAATTTCAGTCTTTCGGCAGATGGCGAATATCTGGCGATTGTGAGGCCCGACGGAACGACGGTGGACGATAGTTTTTTGCCGACTTATCCGGAGCAGTTCACCGACATTTCCCATGGTCCTCCGGCGGCGGGGGGAGGACCGGTCTTCTTTCAGTCAAGCACTCCAGGCACCGTCAATAACACGACGCAGTATCCGGGGGTGGTGAAGGATACGAATTTTTCCATCGACCGGGGATTCTATTCCTCACCCTTCGCCTTGGCAATTACATCAGATACTCCCGGGGCCACGATTCGTTACACAACGGATGGCTCCAAGCCAACGACGAGTTATGGAACAGTCTACTCCGGTCCCATCAACATCACGACGACTTCGATGATCCGGGCGATCGCTTATTTCAGCAATTGGCTCTCCACGAATGTTGATTCCCATACCTACATCTTTGTCGATGATGTCCTTCAGCAACCTGCCAACCCGCCGGGCTGGCCGGTCGACTGGTCGAACTCCGGTGACCCGAATGTGATTCACCCCTCGGACTACGAAATGGATCCGCGGGTCGTGAACGACGATCTCGGTCTTGCGGACCACACCATGCAGGAGGCCTTGCTCGATATCCCGACGGTATCGATCACCATGAATCCGTCCGATTTTTTGAATTCGGATGCCGAACCAGCGACCGGGATCTATTCCAATCCCCGCAGCCGGTGGGAGCGGACTTGTTCGATGGAATACATGCTTCCCGATGGCTCTCCGGGCTTTCAGGAAGACTGCAAAATTGAAGTCCACGGCAATGCCAGCCGGCGGTCGGCCCGAATGCACAAGCATTCGCTACGCCTCACCTTTAGCTCAACGGTTGGCAAGTCGAAGCTCAATTACCCGCTCTTCCCTCAAAGCAAGGTTGAGACTTTCAACAAGCTTGTCCTGCGAGCCTGCTTCACCGATTCGTGGGCCCTCGTTTCGTGGTCCAGCGGGCGCTACCGTCCGAACGACTCGATGTACATGCGCGATGTCTGGATGAAGGACTCCATGCGCGCGATGGGCAACGCTTCGGGGAATGGCGACTTTGTTCACCTTTACGTTAACGGACTCTACTGGGGGCTGCATGATCTCACCGAGCGCTACGAGGATGACTGGTATGCCGATCACATCGGCGGGGAGACGGAAGATTGGGAGGTCAATGCCGACATCCTGACTCCGGGGCCGCTCTGGAATTCGATGATCAGCACTCTCAACGGTGACATCACCAACAACGCCGTTTACGAACAGGCCAAGAACGTTATCGATATCGACAATTATATCGATTATACCTTCCTCCACTTTTACGCCGATGCCGAAGATTGGCCGACCAAGAACGGCTACGCGGCCGTCAATGCCATCAGCGGGGACGGCCGTTGGCGTTTTCAGGTTTGGGATCAGGAGATCAGTCTCGATAAGTTCAGCTGGAATCGCTACGGATCCAATAGCGGTTCCATGAGGCCCTTCCAGCGGCTCCGGTTGAACGAGGAGTTTCGGATGCGCTTTGCCGATCGGGTTGCGAAGCATATCTACAACGGTGGAGCCCTCACCGAACAAAACTCCGGCCAACGATTCCTCGGGATCTGCGCTGAGATGGACAAGGCAATCATGGCGGAATCGGCCCGATGGGGTGACGTGCAGGCCAACACGCCATACGGAAACACGGCGAGCTCATCGACCGATCCATTCAGCGACCACTATCCGCCCTTGCTCAACAGCCCGATCTATTTCACGCGGGAGCAGCACTGGCTCGTCGAGCGAGACAACGTCGTCAACAACCATATGCCGGTCATCCATGACGAGTCCGACTCGCGCGGGATCATCCCGGAGCTGCGCGGCCAAAACCTCTATCCCTCGATCAATCCTCCGGTATTTGCGCAACATGGCGGAGTCGTGGCCAATGGCTATGAGTTGCCGGTGACTGCTACCACGGGATCAATCTATTATACTCTGGATGGAAGCGATCCGAGGGAAGTCGGCGGAGGGATCAATCCGGGTGCCGGAATGCTGACCGGGAGAGCGATCGTGGAGACCTTTATCGATCTGGAGGATACGGGTTGGAAGTATCTCGGAAACGGCGTGGCGCAGAGCGACAGCGAAGTTGTGGTGGGGAATGGAAGCTATGGTCCGTCGGATTGGAAGCATCCGAATTTCGACGACAGCTCCTGGGGGACGGGTCAGGCGCTGTTGGGGTATGGAACAATCAGTGGTCGCACGACGTGGACAACGGTCGGATCAGCGAGCACCAACACCTTGTATTTCCGGAAGGAGTTCAATGTGACCGGAGCAGGAGATTATACCGAGCTGATTTTTGATATCGTGCGAGACGATGGCGTAATCGTTTATCTCAACGGAAGGGAAGTGGACCGCTCGAACATGACGGCGGGGAACAAAACCTATTCCGATGACGCGGTTGCATCGGGTAGTCCTGAAGGAGAGCTCGTGGCGCTTGATACTATGGTCCTCTCGCCGGGCGATCTTGTCGAGGGCGTGAATTTCATCGCGGTGGAGCTGCATCAGGCTCCGAGTTCAACCTCTGATTTGGGGATGGATTTGCGGGTTCGGGGAACCAAGCCGAATGGAGGTTCCAATACCGTGGCGATGACCCAGACCGGGACCTTGAAAGCCCGTGCTCTGAATGGCGGAGAATGGTCGGCCCTCACTGAAGCAGAGTTCATTGTCGGAACACCGGCCGTGGCCGGCAATCTTGTGGTGTCTGAAATTTACTACAATCCTCCCGGAACCGATGAGAGCGCGGAGTGGATCGAGTTGATGAATATCTCCGGCGGCACGATTGATCTCACGGCCGTGAGCTTCTCAGGGGTCACCTACACCTTCCCGTCCGGTTGGCTCTTGCCGGCAGGCGGGCGGATTGTCGTGGTGAAAGACCAGGTCGCCTTTGCCGCCGCTAACAATACGGCGGGTATCACGATTGCTCCGGGTGAGTTTACCGCCAGCCTGAGTAACAGTGGCGAGGAATTGGCGGTCATTGATTCGACGGGCACTGTGGACATTCAGCGTTTCACCTATTCGGATGAAGCACCGTGGCCGACTGGTCCGGACGGCGGTGAATATTCGCTCGTCCTGATTGCTCCGGAGACTGCGCCCGATCACGGTGTGGCTTCGAATTGGCGGTCCAGCGCAGCCATTGGAGGAAGTCCGGGGACAACGGACGCGGTGAATTTTGTCGGGAATCCAGCAGATGATCTCGACGGAGACGGTCTGGAGGCTCTTCTTGAGCACGCCTTTGGTTCGATCAATGGCGATGCCGGAGCGAGTCCGGAGTCTCAGATCGTGATCGGAGCGGGCTTGTTTAATGGCGGGACCGAGGAAAACCTCACCATCACCTTCCGTCGAAACATGGCAGCGGACGACGTCATTATCACGGCTGAGATTTCTTCAGACCTGGCGAACTGGGATTCGTTGGGCGTGCAGTACGTTTCGTCGATTCCAAATGGCGACGGAACGGAAACGGTCA
>JAKMEV010000431.1:0-20096 GCA_022425785.1 Akkermansiaceae bacterium
ATCGTCAACACCACCCCGAGAACCTCCAGGTGGGGATTGACCGAGCGCATTCTCGCCAAAGCTTCCAGCATCTTCGGAACCGAACGCACACCCAGAGGCTCTGCCTGTTGCGGAACAATAACGCCAGAACAGGCCGCCAGAACATCAGCAGTCACGCCAAACAGGCCGGCCGCCGTATCAATTATACAAATCTCAAACCCCGCAGCCTCCACATCGGCAAGAAAGATCCTCAAGCGGTGGCGCGAACTCCCCGCCAGTCCCCCATTCATTTCATAATCACTCCCTTGGCCGGAGGCTACCAGACTGAAGGCCTCGGAACGGGTCGGCACGACGATTTCCTCCAGCGAAACCACGGAATCACCCAAAAAATCGTAAAGTCCCGCCAAGTTCCGCGATTGCCGGGTGAGCGACAGCCCCACCGACCCCTGTGGATCGGAATCCACCAACAAGGTCTTCTTTCCGCTCAAGGCGAAGGCGTAGGCAAGATTGATCGCGAGAGTCGTTTTACCCACGCCGCCTTTCTGACTGGTAATAGCAAGAGTGATCACGGAACCTGAAGTATAGAGGGTTTCGAACGCGAACTTCTCGCGAGCGCTGGAGCATTTGAACATTTGAAATTGCCTTTGTCTGGTCATTTTCCACAAATTTTCTTATATTTCACCCCTTCCTCTACCAATCTTAGTTCGCGATATGTCCTCCCCACTCAAATATCTCATCATCATCGCTCTCCCCCTGGGGATAGCTTCCTGTGACTCAAAAAAGAAACCTTCGAGAGCAGACCGGGGATCCGAAAACGATTTCTTCGAAGAATCCGCTGCGACGGAAACACTCGACACTCTCCAAAACGAACTCAACCGGGGAGAAACCGAACTGCTCAGAAAATTCGCGGTCGACACCATTCCCTGGCAAAAATGGGATTCCGCCATCCTCGAAAAAGCCCGCGTCCGGCAAACTCCGGTCCTCCTCTACATTGCCAGCGGACTGAGTGAAGACTCGCGCTCCATCGCGGTGGAGATTTCCGAACGCAAGGCCATCCGAGACACCCTCATGAATAAATCGGTATGCGCGGTGGCCGACATTCAAGTCAACCCGGAGCTGGGTATTCTCGCCCACCATCTCAGTGCTGAAATCAACCAACCCACAGCCTTCCCGACTCTGGTCTGGATGTCCCATGAAGGCTCTCCCATCGCCTGGCTTCCCCTCTCCCGCACCAGCGGGAAGAAGCTCGACATCGTGATCAATAGCTCCTCCGCCATGGTGAACGAAATTTGGGAAAGCGATTCCAGATATTCCGTTTCCAACAGCCGCATAGACAACGGGCGCCGCCAAGCCCGATTTAACTCCCCCTCCATAGAGGGAGACGACAGCAGCCGGATGAAGATCTTCAGGACCGGCACCCGCGGTCTCAGCGCCCTCTACAGCGAATTTGATCGCAATATCGATCATACCGGGGGGCTGATGCCTACGAGTAGCCTCGAACTCTTGAGTCTGGGCGTTCTCCATCCGGATCTTACCACACAAGTTCGCAAAAAATGCTCTCTAGCGATCAAGGAAGTCTCAGGCCAATTGATTTCGCAGGCTCTGAAAGATCAGCTAACGGGTTCCTATTTCTACGCTCGAAGAAACACCGGCTGGTCCCTTCCTATTTTCTCAAAGAATCTCGAAACTCAGGCCAATCTGGCTCGTGTCTTTTTATACGGCGGCACAATCACGAATAACAACGAGATGATTTCCGAGGGAAAAAATCTTCTTGAGGTCATCGAAAATGATTGGCTTGCGAAACCGCGCAGCATCATCGCTCCGCTTTCCAACCCGGACCGGGATGGCTCATTTATCATCGATGGAGACACCTTGGAAAAAGTTCTCAGCGAAAGCGAAATCAAACTGGCGTCTCTCGCGTTCTCCTTGAAACCCAATGGAAACATCCCCGGCATCGTGGACCCTCTTGGAATCTTCTATCAAAAAAACACCCTTCGGAGAGACATGCCACTCTCTGAGATCGCCTCAAAATTGAACCAACCCGAAGAAGCAGTCTCCATTCAACTTGAACAAATCCGCAAAAAACTTCTCGCACACCGACAGGAGGTTACCGAATTTCTGTCCGAGCCGCTCATCGGTGCCGAAACATTTGCCCGAGTTGTGAGAGCCCAAATTTCCGGAGCCAACGCACTCAACGACGATACCATTCTTGTAAAAGCCATTAATAGCGCCTCCCTTCTCCGCAAAAACTATACCCATCCCTCCGATGGACTGAGCCTGTTCCCAGTGGACTCCCATTTTATTCCGGCCCGAAGCAAGGACTATTCACTTTGCGCGCTCGCCGCCCTGGAACTCTATCAAACCACCTTGGACCCACAATGGTTGCAATGGTCCACCACCCTCATGGACGAAGCTTTGCAAAAACTCTCCCGGGACGGACTCCCCCTTCGGGAGCTCCCCAAAAGCGAATCCATTATCCCTCTCGCCATCCACAATCGCAGTATGATTTTCTCCGATTCTTCTATGGGGATGTCACATCACGTTTTCCTCCATTTGGGCACTCTCACCGGCGCAGAACGCTTCACCAACATGGCCGACCTGATCGCCAAAGACCTTTCCCGCTTGGCCCAGGCCTCCCCGGTCAATCATTCCGATTTCATCATCTCCTGCTCCAGGGGCGATTCCCCACTGGTTGCGGTAGTGCAGGGAGGAGAGTCCGCAGAGGGCAGAACACTTCTGAAATCATTAAATTCTCCAAAAATTTCACCCTATATCAGCATTCGAGGTGACAATGCCTCCAACCTGCTCAAAGAACTCCCTCAAATCCCCGAACTTTCCGGAAATGCCTCTGTCTCCCTCTTTCGCGATGACAAATTGCTCGGCTCAGCCACAATTCCCGACGATCTCGACAAGCTCCTAAGTGCTGAAATCTCCGAAAAAGAATGATTGGATAGTTTTCTTTGCTTTGTAGCATGCTGCACACATGCGACCGAACCTCCCTTACCAACTGCTCACAATTTTTGTTCTGGCTACCTGCTCGGTGCAGGCAGACAAAATCACCCTTAAGGATGGAAAGGTCATCGAAGGGGAAGTTATCAGTGAGACTGACACCGAATACGTGGTTTCGGTCGCCTACTCGAAATCCATTCGCACCAGAAAAACCTTCAAAAAGTCGGAAATTGCCGACATCCAGAAGGAAGCTCCCGATCTCAAGCCCTACGAGGCACTCACGGACGTCCTTCCCACCCCAGATCGCCTGAGCGTCGTCGGATACGAGCAATTGATCGAAAGCAGGGTGAAACCATTCCTCAACAGCTTTCCAAATTCAAAATACACCCGCGAGGTAAAGAAAACTCTCGCCACCTTGGAATCCGAACTCGCCAAAGCCAAGGCTGGAGACGTCAAACTCGATGGCGAATGGATCGATGCCGCTGAGTGGAATGCCAATGCCCTCGAACTGGATGCGCAAGTCTTGGTCAAGAGGATGAAGGCCCTCGCCGCCAGAAAATCCTACCGCTCGGCACTCTTGATTTACGACAAGATCAACACCGAGTTTCACTCGGCCGATGCAGCTAATGACGCCTCTCAGGTAGCCTTACAATTCCTCCCAAAATATTCGGCACAAATCAAAAAGCTCGAGGCCGAAGCTCCCGCAAAAATGGAGAAAAGAGACAAGGCCCTGAAGGCGATGGCCGCCCGGGATTCCTCACGGATGAAAAAAGCCTACGATGAGATTGAGGCCAAGCATCAAGCCGCCCTCGCGAAAGCAAAAGAGAGCCGCACCAAATGGCTCCCGGTCTCCGAGTTCGACTCCAGAACGCTGCAAACTCTCGCCCGCAATATCGATACCGAAATCACCAATATTCAACGAGGAGGGACAAGAACGTCGAACCAGACTTCAACCAGTGCCGTCTACCGAAACGCCTGGGAAGCAGCCGGCAAAGGGAACACCAATGAAGTTAAAAGACTTCAAAGCACCCTTCGCTCCCGGAAGATCGACAACAAATACCTCCAACTCATCTCCGAGCATCTTGCCGCAAACCCGGCCAAGGAGGAAGACCCTGGTCCCAGCCTGGAGGAACAACGGGCAGCGGAAGCAGCCAAAGCCAAAGAGGCCAAAGCCAAAGCCGACGCTGATAGAAAAGCTGCCGAAGAAGAAAAACGCGCAAGACGGCTTAGAGAACGTGCAGAGCAGCAAGGCGCAGACGATTCCGACGAGGAAGAAGAATCAGAATCATCCTTCCTGCCTATTCTCATCGCCGTCGTCCTACTAACTCTCCTCATCGCGTTCCTCGTCATGAAACGGAAGCAGTCCGAGGAATAAAATTATCCACTATGAGCGAACGCCGCGCATCTCAGGAAAGAAATACCGCTGAGACTAAAATCAAACTCAGCCTGAACCTAGACGGAGAAGGAAACTCCCGGATCAACACCGGAATCCCCTTCTTCGACCACATGCTCACTCTTTTCTCCCGACACTCGCTGATTGATCTGGAAGTCGAGGTCAATGGCGACGTCGGCGTCGATTTCCACCACACCGTGGAAGATACCGGCATCGTCATCGGCGAATGCCTCCGCGAAGCCTTGGGCGACAAGTCGGGCATCCGACGCTACGGCCACGCCTACGTCCCCATGGACGAAACCCTGAGCCGAACCGTCATCGATCTCAGCAATCGCCCGCAACTGGAATTCAACGCTCCGGCTAGTACGCCCGACTCCCAGAGCTTCCCCTTCACCCTCGTCGAAGAATTCTGCCGGGCTCTCGCCGCGAACCTGCGCTGCAATCTCCACATCGAACTCCTTTACGGAAGAGACGGTCACCACATCGCCGAGTCCATCTTCAAATCGATGGCCCGCGCCCTGCGCACCGCCTCCGAGAACGATCCGCGCATGAAGGGCATCCCTTCGACCAAGGAAGTCTTATAAGACAATGAAACTTGGAATGATCGACTACGGGAGGGGCAACCTCCGCAGTGTCATAAACGCCTGCCGTGCTCTTGGGCACGATCCTACCCTTGTCACCACTCCCGAGGGACTAGATGGACTGACCCACCTTATCTTCCCGGGACAAGGTGCCTTTGGCGACTGCATGGACAGCCTGAATCGCCTTGGCCTCGCCGATCCGCTCCGCGGCTGGATCGAAACAGGAAAACCCTATTTCGGCATTTGTGTTGGCTTCCAACTCCTATTCGAAAGCAGCGAGGAATGCCCGGGCACCGACGGCCTAGGCGTCTTCAAAGGCCACGTCAAACGCTTCACCAGCTACGACATCAAAATCCCGCACATGGGATGGAATGCCGTCGATCTGAAGAGACCAAATTCCCCCTTTTGGGAGGGCTTCGAAGGAGAACCCTACTTTTACTTCGTCCACTCCTACTACCCCGGTGGTGTCGATCCTGATGTCATCACTGCCACCTGCACCTACGGACAGGAAACCTTCTGCGCTGGCATCGAGCGCGGAGCCCTACTCGCGGTGCAATATCACCCTGAGAAAAGTCAGCACGCGGGCCTCCAGCTCCTTGGGAATTTTCTGGAAATTTAAAGTTGAGCAATCACTGATCGAGGATTTTGACCATCGCCCCGGGAAAGCCCAAAATCACACCCAATACCCAACCCTTCGGACCACCAAAAAGGACACCGAGCCTAACGATAGCATTCAGGGAACTAAACCTTTCTGATCACACAACCCCCTCGCGGACAAATCGATTTCCTTTCGGAATCCTTCGTTTTTTCCAGCCTTTGAACTTGGAAATCGATGATCATCATCCATTTGCCAAAGCCTCAATCACGTAGGCTGACGGGCGGAAGTTCTCAATCACAACTTCAGTGCGGTCATCCCAGATCATGCGCACCTCCTTCACATTGAAATTAGGCGTCTTGTGTGGAGCGAAGAGAATGTCATCGTGCGTGCTATTCTCGTGCTTCTTGAACATACCCGGAACAATATCGCCTCCGAGATGATCATCGCGCCCCGTCGCAAGGTGACAAGTGCCCAGCACCTTCTCGTCCTGAATATCCTGGTAGGAAACCGGCAAGACCTGAGTTCCGAATCCAAGCTCTCCCAGTGTTCCTGTCATCGGATCATCGGCAAGCCGTGCATTGTGTTCATCAATCGTGGATTGGTTTCCTTCGATCAGCGTGGAGCGCACGACATCGCGATTCTCCACGTCTAAAACACCCAAGGTACCGTCCTCATATTTCATCGGAAACTTCCCACGCGCATCGCGTGGCACGAAATACACCTCCCCCGCTGGGAGATTGGCAATGTCTGGATTCGTCCCACGACACAAGCCGTGCGACTTCTGAGCATCCTGCCCCCCCAAACCCAGCCAAGCGGTAAGAATCATGCCATCCTCTAATTCAAAATCAATTTCCACTTCATTTGCACTGGTCAGAGCCTTGCGCATCTTCTCGGCATCATCCGAAACCTCCTGATAATCAACCGCCAGCCCGGAGTTGAGAATAACGTCATTCATCCCATGCATCGTGGCACCACGGAAATTAAACTTCTTACACTTCTCCGTCAGAGGAGCAGTCGCGGACCAAGTTGAGACGCACAAGACAATGTCGTAGTTCGAGTAGATATCGCGATCCAAGGAAAGCTCCTTCCCATCTGCATCCCAAACCTCATCGGCCATGTCGAGATTGGACCCGTAGGTATAGCGATAGGCAAACATCTCACCTCCAGTCATTCCCAATTCCTCGAGAACGCCGCCCTGCAGCCTTTCGTAAAAATAATCGTAGGCATTGTTCTGCACCTCGAACTGCTCTTGACCACGAAAGGCATAGCCTTTCATCCACTCCACCGGATTTTCAAAATCCACTAGAATACAAACCTTACACCCCTGTGTCGGCGCAAAAACGGTGTCTAGCAAGCGCCTCAAATCGAAGGCGGGGAAATCACGTTTTCCAGGATTCAGAAGAATTTCTTTGTGAAGATAAGACGGCAGGCAATCAGGTGCGGAATTCATGACGCCCCCAAACTAATAGGGCGCTATTTTCACGCAAGCGGTCTTTTCTTCCGAATTCACTCCACTCGTAAAATCCGCGCCGCGTCCTTGGCAAAGTAGGTCAGAATAATATCAGCTCCCGCCCTCTTGATCCCCATCAGGCTTTCCATCATGACGCCTTCTTCATTCAACCAACCATCGGCCGAGGCACTTTTGATCATGAGATACTCCCCGCTCACTTGATACGCCGCCACCGGCAAGGTGGTATGCTCCCGCAGCTCGGAAATGACATCGAGATAGGGACCGGCTGGTTTCACCATCACGATGTCCGCGCCTTCCTCTTCATCGAGAAGAAGTTCCCTTACCGCCTCCCGCTTATTAGCGGGATCCATCTGGTAGGTCTTTTTATCCCCCGCTTTAGGAGCTGAGCCCAGAGCCCCTCGAAACGGGCCGTAAAATGCCGAAGCATACTTCGCGGTATAACTGCAAATCGAAACCTTCTCATGCCCGGCGTCGTCAAGAGCCTCCCGCAAGGCGGCCACCCGGCCATCCATCATGTCGCTCGGCGCCACGATATCAGCCCCTGCTCTGGCATGACAAACTGCCTGCTGACACAAAACAGCGATCGTCTCGTCATTCAAAATCTCGCCGTTTTCCACCAATCCGTCGTGCCCGTCCTCGTTATACGGGTCGAGCGCGATGTCCGTCATCACAATCAATTCCGGATGCGCTGCTTTGAGAGCTTTGATCGCTCTCGGAACCAGACCGCTCGGATTATAACATTCCTCGGCCCCTTTCGTCTTCAATCCCTCTTCAATCGCCGGAAACAATACTACCGAGGAAATCCCGAGTGCCAGGGCCTCCCCGGCTTCCTTCACCAGACCCTCAAGGGACCAACGGGTGCATCCTGGCATCGATTCAATTGCCTCGTCCACCTCCTTATCATGAAGAAACAAGGGCAGGACAAAGTCCCCCGGGCTCAGCAATGTTTCACGAACCAAAGCTCTCACTCCGGCTGATTTTCGGTTTCGGCGGGCTCTAATCGGTAAATCCACCCCGAAAGAGTAATTTCGAATTTCGAAATTCCGATTCCTAAATTAAGGTCCGCCCGTGGCCCACACTCCATTTAGCGATCTCCTTCAGCAAGATCTCTCCCGACTTGAGGAAAATTTGCGTGATCTCATCTCGCCTCACATCAAGGCCAAGGACCATCTCAGCCTGCTCAATCTGGCCTGCGGCCGGGGCGACGAAACGGGTGTTCTCGCCAAAATCCTCGCCGAAAAATCAAACTCGGCCCACTTGCAAGGGCTTGATATCCGCGCCGCTGAGATCGATCAGGCCAACTCGCGCTGGAAAAAATCTCTCGAAAGAAAAACCGAAGCTGACTTCATCGTCCATCGGGGCGATAAACTCCTGGACCTCGCCGAAGCCGGCACCCCCGACATTGCCTTCCTCCGCCATCAAAATTTCTGGAACGACAAACCGATCTGGACCCGCATATTCGACCAAGCCTTGCAACGTCTCAACGAAGACGGACACCTCGTCATCACCTCTTACTTCGACAAGGAACACGAACTAGCGGTCGAAGCTCTCACCAAACTCGGAGCCATTCAGGTTGGATCCATCGAGAATGATCACTCCCGCGCCTTAAGTGACGCTCCGGGAAAATCGGTCGACAAACACCTCGCGATCTTTCGCAAGGCCTAAGGAATCACTGGCTCATCCGGATCAACCAAAGGCTTCTCGCTTTTCACAAAAAAGCTCACTTGCTCAAGCTCCAAAGCCAAATCCACGCTATTGACGGTCACAAATTCCGGCACCTGCAAAACAGTTGGCGAAAAACTCAACAAGCCCTGCACACCTGCATCGACCAAATCATTGGTCACTTCCTGAGCGTGCTCCACCGGCACAGAAAGGATGGCCAGCTTCACATCGTTCTCGATCACAAATTTACGCATCGTATCGACATGATACACCGGCACGCTGATTCCCCGTTTTTTCACGGCATCTGGAATAGCATCGAAAGCGGCCACCACTTCGAACCCCTCTTTTTGGAATCCCTGGTAACGAAGGAGAGCCACTCCCAGATTCCCCGCGCCGACCAAAATCACCGGCTGCAATTGCTCCCGGCCCAAAACCTCTCGGATCGCATCAATTAATTCCTGCACTGGATATCCCAGGCCCCGGGTTCCAAATTGCCCAAGATAGGTGAGATCACGCCTCAATTGCGAAGGATTCACTCCGGCCGCTTTGGCCAGTGACGATGAGCTGACGGTCTCGATATGATTCTCAGCCAAGCGACGAAGACAGCGATGATAAATCGAAAGTCGATAAATTGTTTTTCCAGGGATTGCTGACTTATCCACGGCTTTACGATCCATGGTGAGCGATGGGATGTCAAGAGAGGCTCTTGAGCGCGAAATCGCTCGTATTTTTCCTTATCTCACGCTCTTCTCCCCCGCCATGTTCGATTTCTGGGACCAATTGGGAGTCTTCATCTTTGCCGTTTCCGGTGCCCTCGCCGGGCGCGCGAAAGGAATGGATTACTTCGGCATGTTCGTCGTCGGCTTAATTACCGGAACAGGCGGCGGCACTTTGCGCAGCGTCCTCATCGGCGATACCCCGCCTGCCCTCCTTCAAAGCCCCAACTACCTCCTCATCGCCATCGCTGCAACCGTCTTTGCCTTCGTAGGCGCCCCTCTGTGGAATCGCATCAAGCGCGTCATTTCCATCTTCGACGCCTTCGGGCTCGGACTCTTCACCTGTCTGGGCATCCGCGTCGCACAAAGCCACGACATGGCTTGGTGGGCTCTCATCGTTCTCGGCGTCATCAGCGGCACCTTCGGCGGTGTCCTTCGCGACCTCCTGCGTATGGAAGTGCCGCTCATTTTTCGACGGGAAATATACGCCACTGCAGCTATCATCGGAGGCTTTATTCTTCTCGGCCTCGATGAGCTTGGTGTCGCCTCTTCTGCAGCCATTGCCATCGCGACTTTATCCATCGCGACGATCCGGATTCTCGCCATTTGCTATTCGCTCAATCATTCCAAGAGTTGATAAAAACCCCTCCTTCGGTCAGAGAACTTCCGCTATGTGGCTCGGTCGTCTTGCCCTTCTCCTCGCACTCTTCTCATTGAGCGGGATGGATAGAGCATTTGTGCAAGGCTATGCTTGGTTCACCATGGTCCAGGAGCGCTCGACCAAACTGGGAGTCGAGGCCGCCATTCAGGAAACTCTCTCGGGTGAATATCCTTGTGAGATCTGCGAAGCCATCGTGGAAAAATCCTATCAATCCCCGGGAGATCCCCCACTCCGTGAGAGCTGTGAGAACTTCGTCAAACTTTACTCGCCTTGGCTCGCCACAAATAAACTGCAAGCCACCCCTCCAAACGGCATCGGAGAATTAATATCCACACCCGTTTCGGAAAAACGCTCGATCTACATTGAACTCCCCACGCCACCACCGCGTTGGGTCTGAGTTAACCTTCCTTCCTCCCCTCGTGCTCGGACCGTCCAAACGGCAGTTCTGATTCTTTTTTCTTCGTCGTCGCTCGTGTTGACGACCAACCATTTATTTATTCAATGAATTTCAAATCTACTTTTATCATGCTGGCTGCTGCGCCTCTCGCGCTTGCAGAATATCGTCCCGACGCCTTCGCCCCGATCGGAGTGATGGGTGAACACCTCCACGCCAAGGATCAATTCATGGCCTCCTACCGCTACATGAACATGCGCATGGAGCAAAACTTCGTCGGCACAGGCTCCGTCTCCGATGGCAGCGTCCTCGCTGATTTCATGGTCGCTCCCGCCGACATGGACATGGAGATGCACATGGTCGGCTTTATGTATGCGCCTACCGACAAGTTCACCCTGATGGCCATGGTTAATATCGTGGAGCTTTCCATGAATCACCGCCGCAGGGACGGGCTGGAATTCAAGACCAAGTCCTCCGGAATTGGCGATAGTTCGATCAACGCTCTGCTTGGCCTGTGGGAAGACAACGGCGGATCACTCCACGCGGGACTGGGTCTTCTCCTGCCCACCGCAGAAGTCGACGAACAGGACTTCATTCCCGGCCGCGGAGAAACCCGCCTCCCCTATCCGATGCAACTTGGCTCCGGAAGTTGGGGAATTGCTCCTTCACTCACCTTCAAACAACATCACGGTAATTGGTCCTTCGGCGCCCAAACCAGCGCCAAGATCTTTCTTGATGACAACGACGAAGGATATCGCCTCGGAAACAAATTCGAATTCACTACTTGGGCTGCCGCTCCGATCAACGAGCAGTTTTCCGTTTCCATCCGCTCAACTTTTTCAGACTGGGGCAACATTGATGGAGAGGACAATGATTTGCTCTCACTACCGGTTCCCACGGTTGATCCCAACCTCCGCGGAGGCTCCAAACTAGACCTCTCGCTGGGCCTCAATTTCTTCGAATCCAGCACCAAAACCAGCGGCGGTCTGGAAATAGGCAAAACGATCTGGCAGGACCTCGACGGCCCCCAACTTGGGTCCGACTACTGGATTACTGCTGGAATCCGTTTCTCCTGGTAAACTTAACCTCTCATCAAACAAGGGCGATCTACTCAAGAGGGTCGCCCTTGTTTTTTGCCTACATTTCCAGAAGCATCCGCGTAGGATTCTCAAGACAATCCTTGATGCGAATTAGGAAGGTGACGGCCTCCTTGCCATCGACCAGACGATGGTCGTAGCTCATTGCGAGATACATCATGGGACGGATAACCACTTCTCCATTAATCGCCATCGGACGTTGCTGGATGGTATGCATTCCGAGGATACCACTTTGGGGAGGATTCAGAATCGGCGTACTGAGGAGCGAGCCATAGACTCCTCCATTGGAGACGGTGAAGACACCGCCGGAGAGATCCTCGAAGACGATTCTTCCTTCCTTGGCTTTCGTCGCGTAATCGAGAATATCCTGCTCCACTTCCGCGAAGCTCTTGCGATCACAGTCGCGCAACACGGGGACGATCAGCCCCTTCTCGGTGCCAATGGCTACACCGACGTCGTAGAAATGATTTTCGATGATGTCCGTCCCGTCGATACGAGCATTGATGGAGGGCACGTCCTTGAGTGCCTGCACCACCGCTTTCACAAAGAAGGACATGAAGCCAAGTTTCACGCCATACTTGGCGATAAAGTCCTCCTGCACCGACTTACGAAGTTTCATCACTTCAGTCATATCGACTTCATTAAAGGTCGTCAAAATTGCCGCAGTCTGCTGGGCATTAACAAGATGCGATGCGATCTTGCGACGTAAGGGAGACATCTTCTTTCGAGAGACCCGGCTATCATCATCAACCGGAGGACCAGGCTGAGCAGGTTTGGGTGCTGCCACTGACTTGGGTGCTTCAGCTGCTGGGGCTTTCTCTTCAACAGACTTCGGAGTTGTCACTGCCGGCGCAGGAGCGACGATGACGGCCCCTTCAGCAATCGACCCTATCACGGTTCCTATTGCAACCTCTTCCCCTTCAGAGACTGCGATACTCAAAATCCCGTCCGCTTCGGCTTCCAACTCCGGTGCCACCTTATCAGATTCCAAGGTAACAATACACTCTCCCTTACGCACAGTTTCCCCGTCCGCTCGATGCCATCGGGCAATGAGCGCAGTGGTGATGGAGTCTCCAAGTTGAGGGATGATAATTTCTTGAGCCATGATGGTAGTTAAGGAAAGGGATCAGACAGAAAAGGCTTTCTCGACGAGTTTCTTTTGCTCGCGTTTATGAACGGCTTTGGAACCGGTGGATGGACTGGAAGCACGCTCACGTCCGGCGTAACGGACGCGGGCTTTGGTAAGCTTGGCAAGGCGAGGCTGCATGAATGACCAAGCCCCCATGTTCAGCGGTTCCTCCTGACACCAAATAAACTTTTTCGCGTTCGAGTATGGGCTGATGGCCATCTTAACGCCCTCTCTGTTGAGCGGGTAGAGCTGCTCCACTCTCACGATAGCAGCATCTTTAATCTGCTGCTCTTCACGGTATGTCAAAAGATCATAGTAGACTTTCCCGGAACAGAAAATCACCCGACTCACCCGCTCCGGATGATCAAATTCGTAGGCATCAGGAAGAATCTCCTGAAATCGGGAATCATCAAGAAAGTCTTCCACGTGAGAAACCGCCCGAGGATGAGTCAGAAGGCTCTTCGGAGTCATCACGATCAATGGTTTACGGGTCGGCGAATGCTTCTGGCGTCGCAATGCATGGAAGTATTGCGCCGGCGTCGTGAAGTTTCCGACGATCATATTCTCCTCGGCGCAGAGCTGAAGAAATCGTTCCAGGCGCGCACTCGAGTGCTCCGGCCCCATTCCTTCATAGCCATGAGGAAGCAACATCACGATGGAACTCGGCGTCTGCCACTTTGACTCCGCGGAGGATATAAACTGGTCAATGATCACCTGGGCCCCGTTGGCAAAATCACCGAACTGCGCCTCCCAAAGAATCAACATGTTGGGACACCCCAAGGAATACCCGTAATCAAATCCAAGCACGGCAGCTTCGGAGAGAAGACTGTTGTAGACGCAGAATCGCTCCTGCTCGTCACTCAATTCACGAAGCGGAACAAAGCGCTCCCTCGTGTCGTAATCATAGAAAACAGCATGGCGGTGACTAAAGGTTCCCCTTCGGCAATCCTGTCCGGATAAACGCACCGGAAATTTCTCCAGTAACAGAGATCCAAAGGCCAATGCCTCCGCAAAAGCCCAATCATACGGCCCGCCACTTTCGAGGGCCTCGGCACGACGAGGAACAAAACGCTTGGCCAATGTTGGATGAAGTTGAAAGCCCTCGGGGATCTTTGTGAGGGTCGAACCAATGTGCTGCAGGGTCTCCAGGCCAATCCCGGTAACAACCGGTTCGTGACTATAAGGCAATTGTTCCTCAGCCGTCGAACCGGTGAACACGGTAAGGCCCTCTTCCCCGCTCTCTCGCCGGCGCATCTGTTCCAGGCCGTCCTCGAGGTCCTGCCAAATCTCATCATGCAAGGCTTGTCCGTCGGCGGCGGTGATCACTCCGGAGTCGACCAATTCATCGCGGTAAAGCTGCCCCGCGGTCTTACGTCCGCTGAGCTGACGATAGATCTGTGGTTGAGTGAACGCCGCCTGATCGTTTTCATTGTGACCCTGACGACGGTAGCAAAGCATATCGATCACGACGTCCCTTCCCCAGGTCTGACGATACTCCATGGCAAAGTTGGCGGCCCAAATTAGCTCCTCCGGCCGCTCTCCATTCACATGAAGAATCGGCGCGTCGATCATCTTGGCAACATCGGTCGCGTAGGCAGATGAGCGGGCATCTTCCGGCATCGTGGTGAAACCAATCTGGTTATTCACGATGAGATGAATCGTTCCTCCCGTGCGATAGCCTTCGAGTTGGGAAAGATTGAGCACTTCGGCTACCGGACCTTGTCCGGCAAAAGCGGCATCACCGTGCACCAAGATGGGCAGGACCACCTTTCGGTCCGTCTTCGCACCATCATCACCGATGAGCCGTTGACGCGCGCGCGCTTTCCCTTCCACCACCGCATTGACAGCTTCGAGGTGACTTGGGTTGGCCGCCAAACTCACCCGGACATTGCCATCGGGTAATTCTCGCACCTTTTCATAGCCGAGATGGTATTTAACATCTCCGTCGCCGGCCACGAGATCCTGCACGTAGTTCGGAGTGAACTCAAAAAGCAGAGTCGATATCGACTTCTTCACGAAATGTGCGAGGACGTTCAAGCGCCCCCGGTGGGCCATTCCCATTTCGATCTCTTTCACCCCCTGCCCGGGGCATGCTTCGAGAATTTGATTCAGCAAGACCATCAGGCCCTCACCGCCCTCCAGCGAGAAGCGCTTCTCGCCAAGGAACTTCCTCCCGAGAAAACTTTCGAAGAGCTCGGACTCCAAAAGCCATCGCAAGGCTTTCGTCTTCAACTCAGTTTCAAGAATCGGCGTCGCGGGGCGCCCTTCAATCCGGGTCCGAATCCAGTTCCGCACTTCCGTTTCATGGATGTGCATGAATTCGAATCCAGTCTTTCCCGAATAGGTCGTTTCGAGCTCCGAAACAAGGTCGCGTAATTTCAACGGCTCTCCTTTCCGGAAAAATCGCGTCATCGCCTGACGGTCGAGATCCGACTCGTAAATCCCAAATTTCTCAAGCTCCAGACGCGGATTGCGCTCCGCCGCTCCATGCAGTGGATTTATGTGCGCCTGCGTATGGCCAAAAACGCGATAATTGTAGATCAGACTCACAACTTTTCCACGGAAGGAAAGCTGCTCCTCGGACAGAGGCTGGTCCACCGGGACGTCATTGACGGGCACTCCGGCTGGTCCGCCCCTCTTCGGTTGGGTCGATCCGAGCTCGAATCCTTCGAAAAATGCGGCCCAATTTGCCTCAACCGACTGAGGGTCATCGCACCATTGGGCGTATTTTTCATCCAGAAGCGCGGCATTAAACCGTGGGGAAATGTGAGATGACATGGCTGGCTGAATGGCTCTTTATTTGGCTCTAAGTCGAGAATATGACTTGGACAGCGCAAATTATGCCGTTAGTTAAATGGCACACCCTAGCGAGTCAATCGCACACCACACGATTCTCCTTTTATTTTTCGCATGATCGAGGTTGCCAATCTCAGCAAAAACTACGGTCGCCATACCGCCGTTGACGGAATCTCCTTCGAAGTCTCCAAAGGAGAAATCGTCGGATTCCTCGGGCCCAATGGTGCCGGCAAGACCACCACCCTCCGGATGCTGACCGGATTTCTCCCCCCGACCTCCGGTGCCGCCCGTATCGCAGGCCACGACATCTTCCGCGAATCACTCGATGTTCGCCGTCGTATCGGCTATATGCCCGAGAACGTCCCGCTCTACACCGACATGCGGGTGAAGGAATACCTTCGTTTCCGGGGATCCCTCCGCGGGCTCAAAGGCAGCCAGCTTCGCAAGCGCCTCGGAGAAACCCTCGACATCTGCGGATTGACCCACGTTCGCCGCAAGATGATCAAGACTCTCTCGAAAGGCTACCGTCAGCGGGTCGGCTTGGCTGACGCCCTCATTCATGAGCCGGATCTCCTCATCCTCGACGAGCCCACCAATGGTCTCGACCCCAACCAAATCCGAGCCATCCGGAGTTTGATTCAGAATCTCGGTGAAAACCACACCATCCTTCTCTCCACTCATATCCTGAGCGAAGTGGAAATGACCTGCAACAAGGTTGTCATTATCGACGAAGGAAAAGTCAAAGCCGCCGACACTCCGAAAAATCTCGTCAACTCAATGCGGCGCGCCGGTCGCATTTCGGTCGAACTTCAGGGCCCGCGGGAGGAAATTGAAACAAAACTCAGCGCTGTCGACGATGTCACCAAGGTCACCAGTCAGCCACTTCAGGACGGCTGGAACCGCTACACCGTGTTTGTTGCTCCTAATACCGATACCCGGCTCCGCATTTCAGGCCTTGCCCACGAAACGCAATGGCCGCTTCGTTCGCTGGCCCGCCGGAGCGGAACTCTCGAAGAAGTCTTTGTCGAACTCACCCGCCGGGACTAACCCCTCAATTTTGTCCGATGCGCACCTTCCGAATCCTCTTTTTCAAAGAGCTCAAGAGCTACTTCCTCACTCCCTTTGGCTGGCTAATCATGGCCTTTGCCGCCCTGATGCAGGGGCTCTCCCTCTCGACTACCCTCAAGGAATACTCTGAGAGCGCGATGTCCGAGAATCTCGTCTTTGCGGCCTTCCAATCGCCCATTTTTTGGTTCTATTTCCTTTTTCTTTTTCCGGTTCTCACGATGCGCCTCTTCTCCGAAGAGAATCGCTCGGGCACTTTGGAAGGCCTTTTAACCGCCCCAGTCAAAACCTGGCAGGTCGTCCTTTCAAAATACTTTGCGGCCTACCTTACCTTCATTCTCCTGTGGATTCCCGCCCTGATTCATTTCCGGCTTTTCGCCATGCTCAATGACATCCCGCCGCCCTTTAACAATGGCGAACTCTACGGAGCCCTCTCTATCGTGATTCTCATGGGCTCACTCTTTACTGCGATGGGCTGCCTGGCCTCCTGCATGACCTCCAGCCAAATCATTGCGGGCATCGTTTGTGTCGGCATTCTCTTCGTGCACTTCCTTCTGGGACTAATCCCCTACTTTTTTGGTGATCAAATCGCCGCCGCCCCTCTCTTCCATTTCATTTCCTCGCAAGAGCATCTCCGCTCATTCTCGCGTGGCCTCTTCGATACCAGACCGTTCGTCTACTACCTCACTGCGAGCGGATTTTTCATTTTCCTCACCTACCACTTGCTGGACTACCGGCGCTGGAAGCCCTGATCCATGTCTGAACAAGATTCCAATTTCGAAATGGCCCCGCCGCCGCAACCCGTCCGACGTCTCGGCCTCGGACTGCGCTCGGTCCTGCAAATCATTTTCGCCGTCCTCTGTGTCGGCTTCGTCTTCTATCTCGGCATCACACATCACAGTCGAAAAGACCTCACCCAAACCGGCGCCTTTACTCTTTCGGAAGCTACCATCAAACTTCTCGATTCCTCCTCTCTTCAGGACCGTGAAAAACCAGTAAAGATCATCGCGGCTCTCCGCAAAGGATCTCCTCATCACCCAAGACTCCGCGCCCTCATCGAAGAATACGAACGACTTGCCGATGGCAAAATCAAGGTCGACTACCTCGACCCCATCCTCGACAAAGACCGGGCTGCCGAAGTCGCCAACAATTACAGCGAGGTCCTGGCCGACCAGCTGTTCAGCGACGAAATATTCATCATCGACGCGCGCCAAAGCACTCCGGAGGAAAAACCGGACCAAACCAAAGACGAAAAAGTCCTCGAAGCCATCAATAGCGGCCTGCGTTACCTGAATGTCCAGGACATGCTCGTCATGCGCATCGATGAAAACAAACAACGCCGGATCGTCGGATACCGGGACGAAGATTTTCTCAGCTCCGCGCTTCAGTCCGCTCTGGAAGGACGTCCCCGCGTGATGTATCTCCTCGAAGACAAAAGCGATATCGATGTCGGCGACGCCAATTCACCCTGGGTTGTTCTTCGCGACGCCCTCGGAAAACAAAACATCATCCTCATCTCCATCCGTATTTCCGAACTCGAGAAAATCCCCAACAATGCCGAAGGCGTCGTTCTGGTCGCCCCTCAATATGATTTCGAACCCAAAGAAATGGAGGCTCTCAAGGAATACTGGCGTCGTGAATCGGCCTCGCTCATGTTCTACTTGGATCCCAGCGCCCGCCCCAACAACCTGCGGGCTTTCATGCGCGATCACGGAGTGACCTTGCAAGACGACCGAGTGCTTACCACCCGCAATAGACGAACCGAAACCAAAGTCCAGGCGGCCTTCACCTCGCTCACCAATGTCTCGGCAAAGCTGGAAGGAAAATCGACGACCTTCGAGGGCCGCGTTGCCAGCCTGGAGGTCCGGGAAGGAGCGGAAGATCTCGCCACCCGGGGCATCACCTGCATTTCACTCATCGAGGCCGACCCCCGCTACTGGGGTGAAACTAACTACACTCAGTCCCAACCGACCTACGACGACCAAACCGACAACCCCGGCCCTCTCTCCATCGGAGCCGCCGTCATCAAGGGAAATGCCAATAACGATCTCACCGCCGACAAGGTCAGCAAGATGATCATCCTCTCCACCACTGACTTCCTGGAGCCGGGGCTTCGCAACGCGCAATTGGACTTCGTCAAAAACTCGACCCACTGGCTTCTTGGACGCGAGGAGCTCATCGGCATCGGCCCACGAGGCTTGGAACGCCGCCGGCTCAATCTCATCAAGGAAGAAGTGACCCAACTCCAGCGGATCGCGGTATTCTTTATCCCCTTCGGACTCTTCCTGATCGGTATGATGGTATGGAATTCCCGACGTGCCTAGTCACATGAAACACCTGCCCACAATCTGCTTTGGCCTCATCGTAATCGCGTTGGGAACTCTGGTGACATTGCAGCGGATGTATGGCAATCTCGACTTTCTCTTTGGCTCACCTTCCCTGGGGAAAGGCGATAGAGTTTACCAGTTCGACCCCAAGGAGGTTGGACGGATCGAGATCCTCACCAACGAGGCCGAGTCTCTCCTTATCAACAAAGGCGGCACCTGGATCATGGAGTCCCCCAAGGAGGATTATGCCGACGCCCGCTTTGTTCAGTCCATCCTCAACTTCTCCAGCAAGCTGAAGATCGAAGACACTATTGAGCGGGAAAAAGTAGATAGCCTCTCCGACTTCGGCCTTCGGGACACCCGTATCGAGATCAAGCTCCTCGACAAATCCGGCCGCCACCTTTGCCACTTCGACATCGGTCGATACACCGCCTGGCGCAGCCTGGCCGAAGAGGGAACACAATTGGCCAACGCCGGAGAAAAGGCCAAAGGCCGTACCAGCTACGCCACCGTCGTTATCCGCCCAAAGGAAGATGACAAAAAAGACTACCTCTATGTTTGCGCTGACGTCGTTGATCCCAAAATCCGACGCGAGGGAATCCGCTCCCTCTTTTCCCAAGGACTCCTCCGCTTTCGGGATCATCGCGTCTTTTACAATCCTGCGATCATCGCCGCCGAGATTACCCTTCAGGAAAAAAACTCCGAAATCATCCTGCGACGCTCGGCTCCCAGCACCAAAGCTTCCTGGCTCATCACCAAACCTTTCGACCTCCCGGCCAATGAGGCAACCGCGAACCAACTCGTCCTCGGCCTCACCAATCTCTCAGCCGATGCCGTCTTCGACGAATCGGCCCTCACTCTCCCCGAGCCCCTTCCCGAGAATATCGACTTCTCAGTGTCCCTTCGATTCTACAATCCCGACGGCACGCTGGGCACTCCAGTGATGGCTTCGTTTTACCCTCCGGAAAAGGAAGAAGACCCCTTCGTCTACGCCGTCGTTCACGACGAACCCGAGCACCGGCGCCCCGCCTTCCTCCGTATCCCCCGCGTCCAGGGCACTCCCCTCGCCTCGATTCCGCGCAGCGTCAACGATCTCCGAGACCGCACCATCACCTCGCTACAGGTTGCCGATATCGACGGACTGCAAATGACCGACGGACTGGGCCGTCATCTCAAACTCAAGCTCGAGAAAGATCCCCACGAACGCGCCTTTCGTTGGCACGCCGAGGCCTATCAATTCCTCGACGAATCAGGGAGACGCGAAATCAACTACCAGGG
>JAKMEV010000447.1:0-4542 GCA_022425785.1 Akkermansiaceae bacterium
GGTGGCGTAATCGGGCCGGCTCTGGATACCATTGCGGGAAGGAAAGACCCCGACTACATCAGGAGATCCCTTCTTGAACCGAATACGGAAATAGCGGAAGGTTATCCCTTGAAGGTATCGCCAATGCCTCCGATGAATCTCCTTTTGGAGCCTCAAGAGATTGAGGATATTTTGGCCTATCTTCAGACACTGAAATAGTTCTGGTTGGGAAGATGAGGCTTGACCCGGCGGGGAGGATTAAGCCTAACTCATTGGAAGACACAGTCTTTTAATATGATAGATCATCATCGTTTTCTCTTTAGGTGTTCTCTGGCGATCATTCTCTCGCTCTCCTCGAATTCTACTTTGTCCGCTCAATCTGTGGTCATTTCCGAATTCATGGCCTCCAATGACAACATTTTGAATGATGAGGATGGCGATAGTGAGGACTGGATTGAGATATTTAATGAAGGTGCATCGGTGGTGAATCTTACCGGATGGCATTTGACTGACGATGCTTCTTTGCTGACAAAGTGGACCTTTCCGACTGTCACTCTTGATCCCGGAGAGTTGCTCGTTGTTTTTGCATCCAATAAAGATCGGGTTGATCCGGCGGGAGAGTTGCATACAAACTTTAAGCTCTCCAGTTCGGGAGAATATCTCGCGTTGGTTCGTGATGATGGGACGACGGTGGAATATGATTTCGGCCCAAGCTATCCTCAACAGGTCACTGACGTGTCATATGGACTTCAGCAGTCGACCAGCACTACGACCCTAATCGCAGGTGGTGCTTCCGTGAAATACAAGGTTCCCACGAATGCCACCGATGACGTCAATGAGGGGACTAACCCCAACTCATGGATCGGAACCAATTTCAACGACACCTCCTGGATCAGCGCAACGACCGGGATCGGATATGCGACGGGTAGTCCCGATGCTTATGATCCCTTTATTGCGAGCGATGTGCAGACAGAAATGTCCTCAAACGGGCGTCCTTCTATCTATATTCGTATTCCCTTCGCTGTTACTAATCCAACTGACTATTCGTCGTTGAGCTTGAAGATGAAGTACGACGATGGCTTCGTGGCTTATCTCAATGGCGATCCTCTTTCAGTCGCTGAGATCAATAATCCGTCGGCCGATCAACTGAGCTTCGAATCAATCGCGACGGCAACCCATGATGATGGAGACTCGATTGTTGATGAAGTTTTCCCGCTTTCGACTTCACTTCTTAATGTGGGAAACAACGTGCTTTGCATTCACGGACTGAATCGTTTTGCGACAAGCTCAGATGCCCTTTTTCTGCCGACACTAGAGGGGGTCGAAATCACCGGTGGTGCGACACCGGCCTACTTTACGTCGCCTACACCGGGATCGGCGAATATTGCCGGAGTTTCCTCTCCCGGACCGCTCGTTCGGAGTGTGACAAAAGACCTGCCGCCTTTAAACCTTGGTGCCGGAAATCTCGTCATCGAAGCGGATGTCACTCCGACACTCAATCCCATTGCCAGTGTCGGTTTGGTTTCACGGATCATGTATGGTGGAGAAACGACGCTCGCCATGGTAGACGACGGGACGGGAGCTGATACGACCGCAGGTGACGGAATTTACACGGCCACAATTTCAACCGCCGGAATGACGGCCGGGCAGATGCTCAGGTGGCGGGTCACTGCTTTGGATACGATGGGAGATAGTTCAAAATTGCCGCTTTTTCCTGATCCTTTGGATTCACCGGAATATTTTGGAACAATTGCGGAGGATCCATCGGTGGACAGTTCGAACCTTCCGATTTTTCATTGGTTCACCTCTAGCCCGAGTGGAGCCACCACCAATTCAGGATCGCGTGGATCGGTTTATTACTTGGATCAGTTTTACGATAATATCCAGGCTGATCGGCATGGGCAATCGACTGGTGGCTTTCCCAAGAAGAGCTATGACTTTGACTTTAATAAAGGAGATCGCTTTCTCGTCGAGCCAGGGGGGAACCGTGCCAAGGACATCAACATGCTCACGAACTGGGCGGATAAATCCAAGACGAGGAACACCATTGGCTATGAGATGATGCGGAAGTCAGGTCATCCTGCACACTATGCCTTTCCGGTAAGAATCCAGCAGAACGCTGCCTTTTTTAATATTGCTGATTTCGTGGAAGATGGCGATGACCGCTATCTGGAGAGAGCGGGCCTGGATGGAGAAGGGGCACTTTATAAGATGTATAACCGTCTCGATTCCTCCTCGAGCGGGATCAACAAGAAGACCCGCAAAGAGGAGAGTAACAGTGATCTCGCTGCTTTGGTTTCAGGGCTGGGGCAGTCGGGAGAGGCCAAGTTGCGCTACGGGTATGACAATATGAATATCCCGGGAACGATCAATTATTTGGCTGCTCTCGATATGACGAACAATAGCGATCACGGACATAAAAATTATTACCTCTATCGTGATACCAATGGGACTGAGGAGTGGCGTCCGTTGATTTGGGATATCGATCTCAACCTTGGGCGGAATTGGCGGAGTGGTCCGGCATATTTTGACGACGTTTTTCGCAATAATAACCTTCGGGCGGGACCCTCTAATCGGATGAAGGATCTGATTTTTGATGATTCGACTTTGAACGATATGTTCCGTCGTCGGGTGAGAACTCTCATGGATGAAATGTATGGTTCTCCTTCCTCTCCAAATAATTATTTGCAAGATCGCGTCAATGAATTGGTGGCTTTGATCGATCCGACTGATGACAATGCCAATACGGGATCAGACGACGCGGATCTTGATTATCAGCTATGGGGATCATGGGGGAACAACAACGCGATGCGTGCTGCTTCCAACCGTATCTTAACGGAGTATATCCCTTCGCGTCGCGCCCAGCTTTATGGCCTTGGCGAGCTTCCTTCGGCGCAACCGGTGGCGGCTCCGATTAATATTAGTTCGGTTGATTTTAATCCGGCATCGTCAGGGGCATCGTCTGATCAGAGCGGGGAATATTTCACTTTGACCAATCTCAATACCTACGCCGTGGATTGTTCCGACTGGGTGATTTCCGGAGGAGTATCTCTTACCCTGCCGCCGGGGGCGGTGATTCCGGTCGGCGGGACACTCTACGTGGGAAGAGATGCCGTGGGATTCAGAGCGCGGAGTGTGAGTCCAAAGGCTGATGAGAAGCGGTATCTCGTCAGCGGGTATGGCGGGCAGCTTTCAGCGAGAGGTGAAACGATTCTCCTCCACGACCATCTTGGTAATCTCATCGATAGCGAGACCTATGTCGGAAGTGAAACACCATCGCAGCAATATTTGCGGATCACCGAATTGCTTTATGCTCCGGTTGGGCCGACAGCAGGAGAGCTTGCAAGCATTCCAACGTTGAGCGCATCGGATTTCGAATTCATTGAGTTGGTTAATAACAGCCAAGTGAATCTGGATCTCAGTGGTGCCCGGTTTGTTGAAGGTGTCACGATGACCTTTGCAGGTGGAACGGTCTTGAGCCCCGGACAAAGGATTATCGTGGTCGCAAACCAGGCGGCCTTTGAGCTGCGGAATGGAGCAGTGCAGCCGATCCTTGGAGAGTTCACCGGGAACCTCAGTAATGGTGGAGAAGAAATCCAAATCATCGACAGCGTTGGGGAGAATATCCTCGAGTTCAGCTACCGCGACGACTGGTATGATCAAACTGATCAGGACGGCTATGCCCTCTCTTTGTTGGATCCGCTTGGGACGCCGGTCACCGATTTTGACCAGGTTGAAAACTGGGGTATCAGTTTAGCGGTTGGAGGAGATCCCGGACAAACAGCTTCGGGGTTTTCGTCGAGTTTCGAGTATTGGAAAAATCAGGAATTTACCCAAGCTCAGATTTTGGACCCCCTGGTAGTCGGGGAGCTTGTTGACCTCGATGGTGACACATTGGGAACTCTTCTCGAATACGCTCTCGGACTTGACCCGGAGGTAGCCGATACGGGTTTGGGATATAGTAGCTTGATCGCGACTGACGGGGGTTCAGATTATCAGGCTCTCAGTTTTAGGCGGCAGAAAAATGTTCTAGATATGACCTACACGGTGCAAGTCAGTGACGATCTTGAAAACTGGAGTCCAATTTCCCAGGTCGTTGGGACGCCCGTAGACAATGGCGATGGCACGGAGACTGTGATTATTCGCGATGCTTTGGCTCATCCGGCGGGTAATCAGAGATTCATCCGCTTGTCCGTCGCTCTGACTCCCTAGGAACCAAAAATAATCCCCTGACAAACTTTCGAATGTCAGGGGATGTAAAAGAGTGGTGGCTCATCTCGGATTCGAACCAAGGACACGCGGATTTTCAATCCGCTGCTCTACCAACTGAGCTAATGAGCCATGCAGTGTGTGCTGCGGGCGGCGTGATAATGGCCGGTGCGAGAATTGGCAACAGAAAATCAACTTGAGCGCGATTTTTTACGGGCTGAGGCGGGAGATCTGCCATTGGTTATCATTTAGCTCGAAACAGATCCGGTCATGTAGGCGGCTGGGGCGACCTTGCCAGAATTCGATGTAGGTTGGCTTGAGTTGATAGCCGCCCCAAAAACCAGGCAGGGGAAC
>JAKMEV010000582.1:0-3116 GCA_022425785.1 Akkermansiaceae bacterium
TCTCTCTCCAGATTAACGGCAAGGATGCCTGGAAAGGCGACGGACTGGAAGACCTCGAAGCCGGTTTCATCGCCGTGCAAGCCGAAGTCCCCGGCGGCGGCCAGCACTACTTCCGCAATATTTTCATCACGGAACTCTAAATCCGGCTGGATCAGATCGAGGAGTTCGGGCGTCGTTGCGGCCGGAGTCCGCTTCTGATCATCGCAAGTTTTCAGGAGCTTGAAGTGAGCCACCGCTTTGGCTCAGGCCAGAAAATTTGCGCCCTCCTCAAACGAGGAAAATGCTCCAATCAAGCCAAGGTCGAAATAGATCAAAGAAATCGGTCCAACATCATTTGCAGGCGCGTTCGGCGGCCCGGAGCCTGCTTGTCGAGAGGGCTGACCTCCTTCGCTTGCCGGGGGTCGCTCCGCAGATCGTGAAAGTTTCCTTCCGTATCCAGAATATGCTGCCAATCGCGCACCATCCGGAATCCCCCTGATTCAGAACAAATCCAGTTCCGCTTTTCAAAGGGATCATCGCTCCCGGTCAAACTGGGCACGATCGACTTCCCATCAGATTTCAAGGCGTCGGTCTTTGCGATTTTTGCCAGGCTCAGAAAGGTCGGCAGAATATCCGTGAAGTCGACAAGATCCTTGCTGACACGACCTTGCCCGACCAGAAACGGAGCTCTGACAATAAAAGGGACGCGAACTTCAAAATCTGTCTTCGCTTTCCCACTTCCGCCTTCGCTGGTGAGCATCACCAGGGTGTTTTTTTGAATTCGTTCTTTTCGATGGCTGATAGCAGCTTCCCGACTTGGTGATCGACCTTAGCTCCTTCACTCCCGAAAAAATGAATCATGAAAAATGGCTGACTTCCCTGGGCCTGCGCGAGGAAAGAAAGACTCTTCTCCAAATCAATGTTCATTCCTCCGTTCTGATAACCGGACTTTTCAAGTAAGGCTGACAGTGACGGCGCCTTCTCATGGTGACTGGGATAGCGCCCCGAAAAGAGCGTCTTTTTACTGAGATTTTCATCAGGCATCCGCCATGCTGTTTCATAGCGAACTCCTTCTTTTGCCAGACGATCGATGTTCGGCGAAGAATGCTTCCCACCGTAACACTCCAAATGCCCGCGAGTGAGATCCCGGGCGAGGATCAACACCAGGTTTGGACGATTATCGTCCCCGGCAATTGCCGGAGAATGGAAAGAGGCCAAAAAGGTGAAGATGACAAGTGGGATTCTCATTTACTTTGGAAAGTTTCGCTGGCCACGATTTTTTGAATCAGTTCCTGCAGACCAAACCCCTGCTCCGACACCTCGAGAACAATTCGGTCGATATCTTCGCGATCAGTAAAGCTGATACGGCGTCCAAGGGCGTAGATAAACAACTTTTCAGAAAGGCAGTGAGTGAATTGATTCGTCCGCTTGAGCAGGTAGTTACGAATCGAATCCGGCCCGTCAATCGGCGTTCCATCGACCATTTTCCCCGATGGATCGATCAATGATTTCTTAGCATATCGATCCCTCCAAACGCCAACATGATCAAAATTTTCCATCGCAAGACCGAGTGGATCGATTCGGCGATGACACTCAAAGCAGGTAGGATTATCACGATGCTTTTCCATCAACTCACGCATGGTATTGAGTCCACGCGTATCGGGCTCGATCGGTTCGATATCTGGCGGTGGCGGCGGTGTTCCCAGGAGATTTTCGAGAATCCAAACTCCGCGCACTACCGGTTGGGTTTCGATGCCATTGGAAGTGGCGGTAAGAATACTGCCATGACCAAGCAAACCACCGCGATGGTGATCCGCCTTTAAGGCAATCATTTGAAACTCATCTGAATCAACCCCCGGAATGTCATAATGCCGGGCAAGGGCAGCATTAAGGAAGGTGTAATCCGCATTGATAAATTCAAGTATACTCCGATTGCCATCGAGGATGTGCCGGAACAGTCGATGTGTTTCCTCACGCATCGCACTTTCCAAATCATCAGCGTAGTAACCGCGATTCTTTTCCGGGTCCGGCGGCATCTCTCCGAGCTTGCGCAGTCCAAGCCACTGACCGGCGAAATTCTCGACGAAGGCCGAGGATCTTGGATCCTGCAACATACGCCCGACTTGATTGCGCAGCACGTCTGGCTCTTCGAGCGACGCCGCGAGCAACTTGATCATTTCTGGAGAGCCGCTTCTCCAGACGCCTGGCATCTTCAAGAACGACATCCAAAATACTGGCATCCTCATCGAGAAACTGACGGGTGCGGGTTTTCGTTTTTGAAGGTTCATTTAAAAACAATTTGGCAAAGACACGGGTCGGTTCGCCATCGGTGGGACGCTGGATTCCCGCGCGGGACCAGGAAAATCCACCTGAGCCGAGCTGAAGGGAGGGAAAGCGTGTCTCCTGGCCCAACTCCTCGGCGAGGAGCTGATCGAGGGATAACATCTGTTGCGGATCGCGTATGTCCTTGATCTCGCGACCATTGAGGAAGGTATTGCTGCAGCCGTGCCCACCACCAACTCCGGGGTGATCAAGATTGGTAAAGATCGTCAGATCCTTGCGATGCTCTTCGAGCGGCTCGAGCAACGATGGCATCAAGTAATCCGCACCGGTCTCCTGCGGAAAGAAGCCACTGGGATACATGCCGTAGTTGGGAGAGACGCAAACGAAACGTTGTGCCGCTGCGGATTGAGCCTCTGTTGGAGTAGCCCGCAGGGATTCGAGTGAAGGAAGGGCCATCGTGACACCTAGACCCCGGAGAAACTGTCGACGGTTTGGAATATTCATTTTAAATGGTGTTTTGAAGGATTCAGTGTCGTCTATCCAGTAGTGTATTGGCAATTACCTCCAAACTATTACAGAAAATATCGGAATAATTCGCGCCAGCTCCCCACGAGGCCAGCCGCTCATTACCACCTGCGCAGAAAAATGAACTTTTCCGGGAATAAGAAGAATATCCGGACCCCAATTTTACGTAATCAACGACTAGAAAACAATTCCCGGAAATAAAAAAACCGCCACACCGAAAGGTGTGGCGGCTTTTCAGAATAATAAGCGACCAGCCCTTACCTCACAGGCGTCAACTTGAATGACTTCACGGCGACGCCATACTGTGGTGGGAAGTCACGGAAGAGACG
>JAKMEV010000472.1:0-6703 GCA_022425785.1 Akkermansiaceae bacterium
GAACATCATGGGACCTGTCGGTTGTGAGAATTGTCGTGGTGGGGGATATCGGGGTCGAATTGGTATTTTCGAAATCTTCCTTGTAGACGACGAAGTGCGTCATCTGATTAACCAGAACCTCAGTACGCCTCAGCTTCGCAGTCGGGCCCGGGAATTGGGAATGCGGACCTTGCGAGAGGACGGCATTCGTAAAGTCCTCGCGGGGATGACCTCGGCGGAGGAAGTCATTGGAGTCACCATGTCCGACTCGGAATAATTTTTTATCACACAACTTTTACTTTTCTTATTAAATGGATAACCAACAAGTCCTAGATCTTTTCCTCAGCCGCGGCATGGTCGACGGCGCTCTGGCGCAGGACATTCTCTCGGAAGTCGAAAACAGCGGTAAGGAGGTCACAGAGATCCTCGCTGATTATCAGGTCATCTCGAATAAAAACGACATTTGGCCGATTATTGCTCAGGAATTGGGAACCGACTTCATTGATCTCGATGGATTCGAAGCTCCTGAAGCCTTGCTCAATCTCGTTCCGGCTGCAACTGCCCGCCTGCATGGAGCCTTCCCGGTAGGATATGACGATGCCGGACTGTCAGTCGTGCTGACTGACCCTTTGAACCCGCAGATCGTGGAAGACATTCGCTTCTCAATCGGTCAGGAAGTGCGCCTCTTGGTAGCTGCCGATCATCTGGTTGAGGAAAAAATCAACGAATTTTACGGCGGTCAGGAAAAGGCCATGGATGACATTTTGAGCCAGCTGGACGGTGGCTTGAATTTTAAAGGAGGCGAGAGCGAGCTGGAAGATGAAGCGAACTCTGCTCCTATCATGCGCTATGTCGATCTGGTTCTCTATCAGGCGATTAAAGAGAAGGCCTCCGATATTCACTTCGAGCCATTTGAGGAGGATTTCAAAATTCGTTACCGCGTCGACGGATCACTCTATGAGATGGCTCCACCGCCGGTTCATCTGGCCTTGCCGATTATTTCCCGCGTGAAGGTGATGTCGAATATGAACATCGCGGAGCGACGGATTCCCCAAGATGGTCGTATCGTGAAGCAGGTCGGCGACCAGTCGGTCGATATGCGTGTCTCCTCACTTCCCACCCAGTATGGTGAGAGTGTGGTGCTCCGTGTGCTCGACCGAAACTCGGTGAACCTCAATCTCGATAACCTTGGATTGCCGAAATCGATTCATGAATACATTCATGATACCATTCGCATGCCAAATGGAATTTTCATCGTGACCGGGCCTACCGGAGCGGGAAAGACCACGACCTTGTATGCGGCTCTTCGTGAGATTAATACCATTGATTCCAAGCTGCTTACCGCGGAAGACCCAGTGGAATATGATGTCGACGGGATTATTCAGGTGCCGGTGAACGAAGCCATTGGGATGGATTTCGGGAAAATCCTCCGGGCTTTCCTTCGTCAGGACCCCGACAAGATTCTTGTGGGGGAGATGCGGGACCTTGAAACCGCTCAGATCGCAATTCAGGCTTCCCTGACCGGTCACTTGGTGCTTTCCACCTTGCATACCAACGACGCCGCCGGAGCCATCACGCGATTGGTCGATATGGGAACCGAGCCTTTCCTCGTGGCCGCGTCGCTTGAGGGAATTCTTGCCCAGCGACTTCTTCGAACAATTTGCGCCGATTGCAATTCTCCCTACGAGCCCAGCGAGGCCATTCTCAGTCAATTGGGAGTTTCTCCTCACGAACTGGGTGACAAGAGCTTCTTTACCGGGAGAGGCTGCAAAACCTGTGGTGAAACCGGATACAAGGGACGCGCAGGTCTCTACGAGTTGCTCAATATCACTGATCCTATTCGTGAATTAATCATTGAGCGTGCTCCGAGCGTCGTCATCAAGCAGAAGGCGATCGAACTTGGCATGGTTACACTTCGTGAGGACGGACTTCGCAGTATCTACGAGGGCCGGACCACCATTGAGGAGGTTCTCAAATACACCTAATCAGGGCGAAAATTTGGAATTCCGATACGATTTCGGAATTTCAAGCTTCCACACCCTTTCACATCTTCTTTAGAACTACACAACACACGATCATTCTAATGGCAAATTTCCAATATATCGCACTCAACGCCAAAGGCGAGCAGACCACTGGCGTCGTGCAAGCCGATTCCGACGCTGAAGCGGCCCAGCAACTCCGTGGCCAGGGCCTTTACCCAACTCAAGTTGTCGAGGAAGGCAAAGGCAAGCTCGCCGGGTCCACCGGCAAGAAGAAGGCCAAGAAGGGCAAAGGCGGCAAAAGTAAGCTTGGTGGCAAGGTGAAGCCCAAGGTTTTGATGATTTTCACTCGTCAACTGGCGACCCTCATCGACTCCGGACTTCCACTTCTCCGTGGACTCAATGTCTTGTCCAAACAGGAGCCTAATCCAAACTTGAAAGCGACCATCAACAATCTCGCTGATTCCGTGCAGGGAGGTTCGACTTTCTCAGAGAGCCTTGGTCAACATCCGAGGATTTTCAACAAGCTCTTTGTCAACATGGTGAAAGCCGGTGAGCTTGGTGGTGTTCTCGAAGTTGTTCTGACCCGCCTCGCGGAATACCAGGAGAAGGCTCATAAGCTGAAAGGGAAGATCGTCTCAGCGATGGTTTACCCCTTAATCGTGATGTTCATCGCGGTGGCTATCATGAGTTTCCTCATGCTCTTCATTGTGCCTAAGTTCCGTGCGATGTTCCAGGACATGGAAGGGGGCCAGCTTCCCTTGATTTCGCGCGTGGTGTTTGGCTTTTCCGATTGGATGCTGGCTCGCTCCTTCGTGCTGCCGAACTCGGTTTGGATTCTTGTTGCTGGTGTTTTGACCTGGCTCGGCTTCGCGGCCTGGACCCGTACCAAGAAAGGGCGTGTCATTGTTGATTCCATCAAACTCAAGGTGCCTATCTTTGGTGATATCCAGAGAAAGAGCGCGATTGCCCGCTTTACCCGGACGCTCGGAACTCTCGTGACTTCCGGTGTGCCCATTCTTCAGGCGCTTAATATCACCCGCGATACCGCAGGGAACGTGATCGTTTCCAATGCTATCGATAAAGTCCACAACGCGGTGAAAGAAGGCGAATCCATTGTCGCTCCGATGACTTCTTCGGGAATTTTCCCCAACCTCGTGACCTCCATGGTCGATGTGGGGGAGGAGACCGGTCAGTTGCCGGAAATGCTACTGAAGATCGCCGATGTCTACGACGATGAAGTGGATGGTGCGGTGACTGCGTTGACCTCGATTCTGGAACCTATCATGATCGTGATTTTAGCGCTCGTGGTTGGTGCAATCGTCTTTGCGCTCTTCCTGCCGCTTATCAAGGTCATTCAGCAGATGCAGGGCGGCTAGAAAATTGTCGATTGCATACTGATTAACTCGAATCGATATTATCCGATGAAAAGATTTTCACCGAACCCAAGCCCGTCCCGTCGAGGGTTCTCTTTGATCGAACTTCTCGTGGTGGTCGCGATTATCGTGATTCTGGGAGGAATTGTGATTGGAGCCCTCTCCAAGGTCAAAGACAGCCAGGCCAAAAAACTGACCCAGGTTAACCTTCAGAATATTTCCCAACATGTGGAGAGCTATAAAACCGACAATGGAGCGTATCCTGTCGGTGAGACCTTGATCACTGTCGAACTCTACAAGGCGCTGTCGGGAGATCTCTCCGGCCAGGGCGATGACCCAACCGAGGAAATCTATTGGCCCGATCTATTGAGAAAAGATTCGGCGATTGTTGGAATTACCCGTGGCCAGAGAACCATTCTTGATGGATACGGTCAGTCGTATCGCTATCGCTCAGCTCTCGATATCGATGGAAATCTAAACGATCTTGTGAAAAACGATGGAGCTTTCGATATTTGGTCGATCGGCCCTGACAACGAGCCATCTGACGAGAACATCGATAGCAAGGCGGATAACGACCAAACCTTGGACGATATCTGGAAATAATTGATCTTTGAGTTCATTGGAACTAATACTCACTGCATGGCGGGGGAGTCGACTCCTCCGCCTCTTTATATAATACTATGTCCGACGAGACACCTCCCTCCAAGAAGGCTGCGCGCAAGAGCACGCGGAAAAAATCAGCCGCTAAAAAGGCGGCTCCAAAATCAACTGAAGAATCTCCGTCCGAGGAGCTCCCTCTGGATGAACCGGCTGGGAATGCCGAGCCGGAAAAGAAAGCCTCTAAAAAAGCGCCTCGCAAAAAGTCCCGTGAACCCCGTGGTGGTGTTCGTGATGCTCGAAGCGAAGCTGCGAAATCTGACGATACCGCCAGCGAGGAGCAATCCGAAACTGTCGAAAAACTTGTCTCGGATGATGCTTCTGAGTCCAAAAAGCAGGACAAACCGAAAGACGAGGATCGTGGTGAACAGCGCGAACGTCGTGGACGTAATCGCGGCCGGGGTCGCGGGAATAATCGCGAACGTGAGGTGAAGGCTCGTCCGCCGGTCAATGAGGATCACCTTCGTAAGAAAGCCTGGAAGATTTATGGATCGGAAGTGACCGAAGAGGGCCTCGCCCTTCTCGATGATTCCGGCCTCCGGGACTACGCCCGCGCCAGTTTTAATGCCGCCCGAATCTTTCTAGAAGAACAGGGGCGGGTTTTGGAAAAGGAAAAAGAATTCCGTAAAAAGGGGCACGAGAAAGATCAGGATTAACCCGAACAGCGGGCGATGGCATCAGCCAGAGCGGCCCGTTGATCGTCCCAGGTGGGAATGAATTCCTGCGCCACAAAGCCATCGTAGCCTGTTGCTTCGATGGCTTTTATGATGGCGGGGTAATAGAGTTCCTGCCTTTCATCGATCTCATGACGTCCCGGCACGCCGGCGGTGTGGTAGTGGCCAATGTAAGGGGCGGCTTTCTTGATCGTCGCCACGACATCGCCCTCCATGACCTGCATGTGGTAGATGTCGTAAAGAAGCTTAAAGCGCCGGGAATCGAGCTTCTCACACAAGGCGATTCCCCAGTCCGTGTGGTCACATTGGTAGTCCGGATGATCCACCTTGGAGTTTAACAGCTCCATGATCAGGGTGACGTCGTGTTTGTCGGCGAGATCGAGCAGAGGCTCGAGACCCCGTGCGCAATTTTCAATCCCCTCGGCGTCGCTCAGGCCCTCGCGGTTTCCGGAAAAGGTGATGACCTTGGGAATTCCCGCCTCGGCGGCCTCGGGGATCAGTTTCTGGTAAATCTCCAGCAGGGTCGCGTGGTGCTCTGGTTTGTTGAAGGCCTTCTCAATGCAGCCCAGTCCGCTTTGATGCTCGGGAGCCGCAGTTACCGGGCAGCTTAGGCCAAAGGACGTAATTTCGGCCACTTCGTGCGGATGGAGGAGGTCAATTCCCTGAATTCCCAGATCCCGGCACCATTCCGCGAGAGTGGAGAGGGGGGTGGACTCAAAGCACCAGCGACAGACTGAATGTTGGAAAGACATTCGACAATCCTAGAGGGCAAGCAATCCTGCGCAAGCGCTAGCCGATACCTTTTCAGACATAAGTCTTCCTTTCTCTCGCTAAGGTAAGATAAGGCATTCCACGCCCGCCAAACTTTCTTAATATTTTTTCAAAGGATTTCACCTTTGAGATGTCTCTTTTTATGAAAAGAATGCCTCATTGTGTCCCAAGGAACCTTAAAAACCTCAATAATGCGCCTGCCCGGTAAGAAAAAGGCGGGCCCTACAAAGGTGCCCTTGGAAGCTGTTTTCGCCGAAGAGGAATCTCCTCTCCTGCGATATTCCTTTGGGCTCTTGGGACGCCGCGAATTGGCCGAGGAAGTGGTCCAGGATGCCTTTCTCAAGCTCCACGAGCATTGGGAAGAGGTGGAAATCCCCCGCGCCTGGCTTTTCCGCTGTGTGCGGAATCTTTCCCTCAATGTCATTCGAAAAAACCAACGCGAAACTCTCGACGGCGAGGCCGGGGAGCGCCTTCCTTCCGGCGAGAGGCCGGATAAGGAGCTCGGTAACCTCGAGGCCGTTGGGTTGGTGCAGACACTCGTTGCTGAGATGGACGAGCGGGACCGCACCATGGTTCGCATGAAATATTTCCAAAATCTAAAGTATCAGGAAATCGCCGATCAGCTCGAGATGACCGTCGGAAACGTCGGATACCGCCTACACTATTTGCTTAAAGATCTCGCTGATCGTCTCAGAAAATCCGGAATCGAAGGAGGTCTCTCATGATCACTTCGTTCCACAATCCATTCAAATCATGAACGACGACCTTCAATCATTCATCGAGCCGGAGCTCGAAGCCCGGCTCGTCGCCCTTATTCTCGAAGAAGCTTCCGCTTTTGAAGTGGAGGAACTCGAACGCATTCTCAAGGAGCGACCCGAAGTGGCGCTTGCCAAAAAACGTCTCGAAGAGGCTCACGGCCTTCTCGGACAGGCCATGGAGCAGCCCGATGATGATGACGACTGGAAACTTCCCAGGGATCGTCGTGAAAAAGTGCTTGCTGCTTTTGATGAGGGGACATCGGATCTTGATGATAGCACCCTCTCCAAAGAACGTGGCATTGGCATTGCCCAATGGCGTTCGATTTACGCCACCGCTGCCTGTTTGATGGTTGCAGTGGTTGTTCTTGCTTTGGTCGGACCGATGAAGAATCAGATTCCTGAAGGTGAATCTGCCTTGGTATCATACTCGGATGGCAGGGAGTTTCTTGAGGAGGATATTAGGGGCCAAGAAGACATGCTTCATGAGATGCAGGCGAAGATTGGAAATG
>JAKMEV010000476.1:0-7085 GCA_022425785.1 Akkermansiaceae bacterium
CTTTGGCAGTGATGGTATGATAGCCGGCCGGGATTTTGAGGTCGCTGCCGACAGCCTGGATTTTCCCGTCGGGTCCGCAGAGGACGATGGCGTTCTTGATCGGCTTGAGGTCGCCGGTCATGGGGAAGAGGAGATCGGCTTTGACTGCGATTTGGGCGTAGGCAGTCGTTGCGGTCAAAAGGAAGATAAGAGATTTGATCATGACGAAAAGAAAGTTGGATTAACGATAGAAGCAGCAGCCAGCGGCTTTGCGGTTGTGTCCGGCGCCGTAGCCGCCCTCGGCGAAGAGTCGGTCTTGCTCGTTGGCGAGGGCGAAGACTTTAGTGCCTTCGATGTGGGTTTCGAGGACGCGGGTGTAGATGGAGAAGGGATCGCCAGAGAGCATGACGAAGTCGGCTTGCTTACCGGGTGCGAGCGAGCCAGTGGATTTGTCGAGATCGAGCATTTTGGCTCCGGCGAGAGTGAGGCCTTCAAGGGCTTTTTCGCGGGACATGCCGGCGCGGACGCCGATGGCTGCATTGCGGAGGAACCAGCGGGAGTCGTTGATGGGGTCATCGGTGTGGAAAGCCGTGAGGACGCCGCGTTTTTCGAGCTCGGCTCCGTTTTTCCATTCGAAGTCTCGGGCCTCGAGTTTACCGCCGGGTGAGTCGAGGAAGATGATGGAGCAGGCGACGTCGGCTGCGGCGATTTCGTCGGCGACTTTCCAGGCTTCGGAGACGTGGTGGAGGACAACTTTAAATCCGAATTCTTCTTTCAGACGGAGAACGGTGAGGATGTCGTCGTGGCGATGGGTGTGGTGATGGACGGTACGTTTGCCATCGAGGATGTCAGCGAGGGTTTCGAGAGCGAGGTCACGTTCGAAGGTTTTCTCGGGATCGTTTTCTTCGAGATGTTTGGCGCGTTTCTTTTGGTAGGCTTGGGCATCGAGGAATTTTTGGCGGACGAGGGCGGCGGACTTTCCTCGGGTGCCGGGGAAGGGGCCGGATTCGCGGATAGAGTTGGTGCCGTTGGCCATCTTGACCCCACCGGCGTGGGATCCGTCTTCCAGTTCGATGGCGAGGTCTTCGACGGTATTTCCTTTGCGGAGTTTGAGGTAGATTGTTTGGCCGGAGAGGAGGTGGCCGGAGCCCGACATGAGATTGACGGTGGTGATGCCGCCGGCGCGGGCTTTATTGATAGAGGTGTCACGGACGTCGATGGAATCCATAACACGGACTTCGGGTTGGATGGGCGATGAGCTATCGCCTCCGGAGACTTGACCAATGTGGGAGTGGGTGCAGATCAGGCCGGGGATGATGGTCTTTCCGGTGCAATCGATTTGCTCGGCATCGGCGGGAATGTCGACTTTCTCGGAGGGTCCAACCGCGATGATGGTGTCGCCTTTGATAAGGAGGGTGCCTTTTCCGATCTTGCCCGAAGAGACCGGGTAGATCGTGGCGTTTGTGTAGGCCTTGATCATTGGAGTCGGATCGGATTTCGAAGAATCCTGAGCGGAAGAAAAGAGTAGCAGTCCGGCGAGAGGGGCCAGGGCGAGAAAGAGGAGCTTGCGGGTTCGCATGGCGTGAGACTGCAGGTTGAATTATGAAGAGTGAAGGCTGAATCCCGAGAGTTGTCTCTTTCCGGGATCTGAAATAGAACGATGGCAGATGATGAAAGCGATTCAGTTTATTCGGAATAGCAGCGAGGCGGGAGCTGCCGTTGATGTTGAGTTGCCGCTGCCAGTGGCGGGGGGGCATGATCTCTTGGTGAAGATCGAGGCCATTGCGATGAATCCGGTGGACTACAAGGTACGACCGGCTGAGGGAGCTGATCCGAAGACGCTGGGATTCGATGCCGCGGGTACGGTGGTCGGTGTTGGCGATGAGGTCACTCTCTTCGCGGAAGGTGATGAGGTTTACTTTGCAGGAGATGTCACGCGTCCGGGGACGAATGCGGAGTATCAGTTGGCGGATGAGCGCATCGTGGCGAAGCGCCCTGCGACGCTCGATGCGGTGAAGAGCGCGGCGCTTCCATTGACAGGTCTCACGGCTTGGGAATCGTTGTTTAATCGACTTGGAATTGATTTTGAAAATGCGAATGGAAATGCCGGAAAATCGCTTCTCATTATTGGAGGCGCTGGTGGCGTGGGATCGATGGCTATTCAATTGGCGAAGCTGGCGGGCTTGATGGTAATCGCGACGGCTTCGCGTTCTGAGAGTAGTGAGTGGTGTCGAAAACTCGGAGCTGACCACATTATTAATCATCATAGAGACATGCCGGAGCAGGTTCGGGAGTTGGGCTTCGAGACCGTAGACTATATCGCGAACTTCAATGAAGTCGACAATGTCTGGGAGTCCATGGGCGAGATGATTGCGCCGCAAGGGAGCCTTGTCTTGATCACCGGGCACCATAGTCATCTTGACATGGCGGGTGCTTTCAAGATGAAGAGCGTGAGGATTTGTTGGGAGTTCATGTTTACTCGTTCGATGTTCGGAACCGACGATCTCATCGAGCAGCATGAGATCCTCAAGCGAGTGGCAAAGTTGGTCGATGAAGGAAAGATCATCGCGACTGCTCACGAAACCCTCAGCCCGATCAATGCGGAAAATATTCTCGAGGGACACCGTAAGCTTGAGGCCGGATCGTCGATTGGGAAACTTGTCATTTCAGGTTGGGAGTAAAACCATTACAAATAGATCCATGTCCAAACTCACCATCGTGGCCAATATCTGCGCCAAGGCCGGGAAAATTGATTTTGTGAAAGCCGAGCTACTGAAACTGATCGAGCCCACCCGTGCGGAAGAGGGCTGCCTCAACTACGATCTTCATCAGGATTTTGAAGATCCCAGGCATTTCCTTTTCTACGAAAACTGGGAGTCACGCGAACTTTGGCAATCCCACATGAAAGCTCCGCACATCGCGGAATTAAAGGCGGCCACGGAAGGGGCGATTGAGGAAGTGGTTCTCAATGAGATGTCCCAGATTGGGTAGGAGTTCTGAAAACCTACCGCTGCTCAGGGTTCAGCGATTCAGCTTTCCGATCCCTATCCTCAAATCTCAAATGCCGGGCGATGCCTGCCAACCGAGAAGTAGCCAGTTCGGGGAGAGGGCCATGGTGCCTCTGGAGCGGGTGTTAGTGAAGTCCCTTCTCCGCTCTGACTGATACCGCGGACAAGCTCTTTCCCTAGTTTAGATGAGATTGTGATGCTCTTGCAACGGAGTCACTGTGAATTCTCTATCTTGTAATGAGCGGATGGCTTTGACGGAGGCTTCTGCGGCGCTGAGATTGGTGCAGTGACTGATCTTGTGCTGCACGGCACTGGAGCGGATTTTAACTTCGTCCTCGCGGGCTTCGTGGCCGCTTGGGGTATTGATGATGAAGTCGATGTCGCCGTTTTTCATCATGTCGATGACGTTGGGGCGCTTTTGCTCGGCGAGTTTATAGAGACGGTTCACTTCGATGCCTTCGGCTTCGAGGCGTTTGAAGGTGCCACCGGTGGCGTGGATCTTGAAGCCGAGGTTGGCGAGGTCTCTTGCAATGGTCACGGCGCGGTCTTTGTCGCGGTCGTTGACAGAGAAGAAGACGTTGCCTTCCTTGGGCAGCGGGTTGAAGGCGCTGATCTGGGCCTTGGCGTATGCCATGCCGAGGTCTTGGTCGGCTCCCATGACTTCGCCGGTGGATTTCATTTCCGGTCCAAGGACGATGTCGATGCCGGGGAAGCGGCCCCAGGGGAAGACGGCTTCTTTTACGCAGAAGCACGGGGGCAAAGTCTCTTCGGTAAAACCGAGGTCGACGAGCTTTTTACCAACCATGATCTTGGCGGCGAGCTTGGCGAGCGGGATGCCGATGGACTTGGAGACGAAAGGCACGGTGCGGGAGGCTCGTGGGTTGACTTCGATGACGTAGAGTTCGTCGTCTTTGACCGCGAACTGGATGTTCATGAGGCCGCGGACTTCGAGTTCCTTGGCGAGGGCTTTCGCTCCGTCAAGGATTTCGTTTTTGATTTTGTCACTGAGTGAGAAGGCCGGGATGACGCAGGCGGAGTCGCCCGAATGGATGCCGGCTTGCTCGATGTGCTCCATGATGGCGCCGACCACGGAGGTGTCGCCGTCGGAGATACAGTCGACGTCAACTTCGGTGGCGTTCTCGAGGAAGCGGTCGACGAGGATGGGACGATCGGGAGCGATGTCGGTGGCGTTCTTAATGTAGGTGCGAAGTTCGTCGTCGTTGTAGACGATCATCATACCGCGTCCGCCGAGGACGAAGCTGGGGCGGACGAGAACAGGGAAGCCAATGCGGTCTGCGATGGCGACGGCTTCGTCCTCAGAAACCGCGGTGCCAGCTTCGGCTTGCTTGAGGCCGATCTTGTCGAGGAGGGCGGAGAAGAACTTGCGGTCTTCGGCGAGCTCGATGGACTTGGGAGAGGTGCCGATGATGGGGACGCCGTGGCGTTCGAGATCGGCGGCAAGGTTGAGCGGAGTTTGACCCCCGAATTGGACGATGACGCCGTCGGGCTTTTCTTGATCGCAGATGTTGAGAACGTCCTCGAGAGTGAGGGGTTCGAAGTAAAGCTTGTCCGAAGTGTCGTAGTCTGTGGAGACGGTCTCGGGGTTGGAGTTGACCATGACGGATTCGTAGCCGAGCTCGCGGAGGGCAAAGGAGGCGTGGACGCAGCAGTAATCGAATTCAATTCCCTGGCCGATGCGGTTCGGGCCACCGCCGAGGATGACGATTTTCTTGGCGTCGGATTCGCGGGCTTCGTTTTCGTCGCCGTAGGTCGAGTAGTAGTAAGGCGTGGCGGCTTCGAATTCCGCAGCACAGGTATCGACGAGGCGGTAAGTCGGAATGATGCCTTTTTCTTTTCTTTCGGCGCGAACGTCGTCTTGAGAAATGCCACGTGCGTGGGCGATTTGGACGTCGGAGAAACCGAGCTTCTTAGCGCGGCGGAGGTCGAGGTTGGCGAGGTCGTTTCCTTCTTCCACGATGATACGCATGTTCTCGAGGAACCACGGATCAATTTGGGTGGCGTCGAAGATTTCCTCGATGGTCCAACCTTGTTCAAAGGCAACCTTGAGCCAGAAGATACGCTCGGCGTTGGGGACGATGAGCTTCCGCTCGATCTGCTCGCGGGTAGCCTCAGGATCCTTTCCGTCGAAGCCGAAGCCGAAGCGTCCGGTCTCGAGTGAGCGGAGAGATTTTTGGAGAGATTCCTTAAAGGTGCGTCCGATGGACATGGCTTCACCGACGGCCTTCATGGAAGTGGTGAGAACGGGATCGGCGGTGGGGAATTTTTCGAAAGTGAAGCGGGGAACCTTGGTGACGACGTAGTCGATGGAAGGCTCGAAGCTGGCGGGAGTTTCGCGGGTGATGTCGTTGGGGAGTTCGTCGAGGGTGTAACCGACGGCGAGCTTAGCGGCGATCTTGGCGATGGGGAACCCGGTGGCTTTGGAGGCGAGCGCGGAAGAGCGGCTCACGCGGGGGTTCATTTCGATAACGATGCAGCGGCCGGTTTTGGGATCAACGGAGAACTGGATGTTGGATCCGCCGGTCTCGACGCCGATTTCACGGATGACGGCGAAGGAAGCATCGCGCATGATTTGGTATTCGCGATCGGAGAGAGTCTGGGCGGGAGCGACCGTGATGGAGTCGCCGGTGTGGACGCCCATCGGGTCGAGGTTTTCAATGGAGCAAATGACGACGCAGTTGTCGGCGTGGTCACGCATGACTTCCATTTCGTATTCCTTCCAGCCGAGGAGGCACTCTTCGACGAGGACTTCGGTGGTGGGTGAGAGGTCGAGTCCGCGGTGAACGATGGTTTCAAATTCTTCTTTGTTGTAGGCGATGCCGCCGCCGGTACCGCCAAGGGTAAAGGCGGGGCGGATGACGAGGGGCATGGAGCCAATTTCGGCTGCGATTGTTTTCGCTTCCTCCATCGAGTGGGCCACACCGGAGACGGGGAGATCGAGGCCGATCTTGATCATGGCGTCTTTGAAACGCTGGCGGTTTTCGCCTTTGTCGATGGCGTCGGCATTGGCGCCGATCATGCGGACGCCGTGTTTGTCGAGAGTGCCTGTTTCGAAGAGTTCGATGGAAACGTTGAGGGCGGTTTGTCCGCCGAGGGTGGGGAGAAGAGCATCGGGCTTCTCCTTGATGATGATTTTTTCGATGGACTCGGGCGTGATGGGCTCGATGTAGGTCCGCTCCGCAAATTGCGGGTCGGTCATGATGGTGGCTGGATTGGAATTGACCAAAACAACCTCGTATCCTTCTTCGCGGAGGGCCTTGCAGGCCTGGGTGCCGGAATAGTCGAATTCGCATCCCTGTCCGATGACAATGGGGCCTGCTCCGACGACGAGAATTTTTTTGATGCTGGTATCCTTGGGCATGTTTTTGAAGCGGTGTGGCTAAAACTTCGTGTATCTGCCAAGGGGGGGAGGTTTTGTAAAGCCCCTTCGCTTTAAATGGGGCGAGAGGGCCTGAATTAGCAGAGTTAGCTTTGAGCCGGGAGCTCCGAGCGGTGGGATTTCCTATTTGAGGAGATAGATGGCAATTTGGGAGAAATTGCGATTGTGAGGGAGAAAATTGAGGCAGTTGCTCATAGGGTGAGGAGGGGTTAGGATTATTCTGTTCGAAGGATTGAAAAGACGATTATGGGCATTTTAAAGAAACCGGCGACCTGGGTGGCAGAGAAGATTGCGGATGTCCTGCTTGGCGGGGATGTATTGGCGCCGGAGCGAGAGGGGACGGAGATCGATTGGCAGGGTATGGAGATCGATAAGCCGCGGAAGTCGGTGACGGCGGGGATTCCGAGGATTCAGCTGGAATTGGCGATCGGAGCGGCGAATCGGCGTTTGGAGGAGAAAATGGACGCGGATGGCTGCCGGGCTTTGATCAAGCGGGCTCCGGAGATCGAGGAGGGGGAAATGATGGCGGTGAAGCTGGGAGAGTCGTGTTCACTGACGATTGAGGGGCGGGACGGGAAATTGCTTTGGCTGGAATTGGTGGGAAGCGGGACGATGAATGAGTTTTTTTGGGATGAGATCTTGGGACGGGCCAGTGAGGTGGGGAGACCTGATGAGAGAGAAAAAAGGCCGCACTCCGGAGA